>DASRFG010000034.1 GCA_035651655.1 Terriglobales bacterium | reverse complement strand
TGGGCGACCAGTGGGTATTTGTGGCGATGGACGCGGAAACCAAGCTGGTGCCTGTGTTCACGGTAGGCAAGCGCACAGAGGAAACCACTTGGTATTTCCTTAATGACCTAGCAGAGCGCCTTGCCAATCGTATCCAGCTAATACTGGGCATTACCAAGGCAGAGACCATCGCACGCAATCCAGTGGACGCGGCCGGAGTGTGAACGTGGCCGCAGCGTGGGCAGGTCCAGGTTGGCGAGGGCGGGAGTGGCTTTCTGGTCGCGTACCGCACTTTACGTCAAAACAGTCATAACCCCTCCTATCTTTTTCACGCCGGAGCGCGGGTGCAGGACGGCGCTTCGGGGACCTGGAACGGTCATTCTTCGTCTTGGATCACAGAGACTGAAGCATCGGTCGCATTGGGAACGTACAAGAGATCCGTTCTGCGATTGAGCTCGAGAAAACGCGGAAAGCCGCCCACCGGTATGATGGCCACCACAGTTCTTGTGGAGCTGTCGATCACCGAGACGGTGCCATCGTTGCGGTTGGTGACGTAAATCCTTCCGTCGGCAGGATTGAACACCACGCCATGCGGACGGCGGCCTACGGGGATGTACTGAACCACTGCGTTGTTCGACGTCTTGACGACGGCAAGCTGATTGATGTTCCTGGCGGCGATGTACGCGAACTTGCCGCTGGGATCGAAGGCGATCGCCCGCGCCTCACTACCTATGGAGAAGGTGGTCTTGACGGTATCCGTCGCGCCATCTATCACCGTGATCTTGTCGCCCGCGTGCGTGACGTAAACCAGGTTGGTGCGTGGATTGACGGCTACGATAAAAGGGTCAAGGTCAACCGCGATGGTCTTTACTACCGCATCGGTTGAGCCGTCGATCACGGCGACGGTATTCCCGTCGGCGCAGCAGCCGCCGGTGAGTGTCACGTATATTTTGTTGGTTTTCTGATTGACCGCGATAAAGCCCGGGCCCAAGCCGACGGTGATGTTATTGACTACCTTGTTTGTGGCTCCATCTATGACGGAGACGTCATAAGACGGCTCGCTTGAACAGGAGTCAAAACCGACGCCACCAGCGTTGGCCACGTAGATCTTGTTCGTCTTTGGGTTGACCGCTATGCCGAATGGATTAAGGCCGACCGAGACCGGGCTTAACACCGTGTTTGTCGAGCCATCGATGACCGAGACATCATGCGAATCGCAATCCAGTCCAACAGGGCTGGACAGCGCTCCCGGATTAGTGGCGTATATGGTGTTGGTACGTGGGTTAACGGCTATTGCAAACGTTCCCGCGCCAAACGGCTCCCCAAGGGGAATGGTCGTTACAACACTCTGCGCCACCGCCAAGGCTCCCGCGAGCAATAGCGCTAACAAACTTGCGTAAGGTAAAGCTCTGGTCTTCATAACCCCTCCTATTTTTTTGCACGCCGGAGCGCGGGTGCAGGACCGCCCTTCGGCAATCGCAGGGTCAGGCCCCTTGAAAAGGCCGTCAATGCGCGGCTGATAAGAATTAAGTGAGCGATTGGTGAGCAGCTAAGCTGCTGAGAGAGAAGAGAATCGCCGCCAAGGTAAGCGCGTTTCCGCTTATAATGTGCCGCCTCGGGAGCGGTGTCTTGAAGCAGGTTCCTGAAGAAAATGCTGGCTTACGCTTTGGTCCTTTCGAGCTGGATGCCCAAACCGGCGACTTGCGCAAGGCCGGCCATCCCCTCCGATTAGCGCCGCAGCCGGCCAAAGTTCTGCTGCTGCTGGTCCGCCGTGCTGGCCAATTGGTGACCCGGGAGCAGCTCAAACATGAACTTTGGGGCGCCGACACTTTCGTGGATTTCGAGCACGGACTGAATACTTGCGTCCGGCAGATTCGAGCGGCGTTAGACGATGATGCCGACCATCCTCGCTATCTCGAAACTATTCCACGTCGCGGTTACCGCTTTCTGGTGACCCCAGAGCCCACCGGCAGTCCTGCACTGAATATTGCAGACGCGACGAGGGCTGCGCCAACCTCCGGCAGACTCCGATGGGTCATGGTCGCCGCCGCCGTCCTCATGGTGGCTGGCGCGGTTGGCGGAGGCCTGCTGCTGCGCGCTCGCCGCGCCCCCGTTCTCAGCTCCCGGGACCAAATCCTATTGACCGATTTTCAGAACATCGCCAACGATCCGGTTTTCGATGGCACTTTGAAGCGGGCACTAGCGGTGAAACTGGAGGAGTCACCGTTCTTCAACGTGGTGTCGGAGGAAAAAATACGGCAGACGCTGCTTTACATGGGCCAGCCCGCGAGCACGCGCGTCTCCGCGGCGGTGGGCCGTGAGATCTGCCAGCGCGAGAACATCAAAGCGATGATTGCAGGCGAAATTGCGCTCCTGGGCAGCCGCTACGTCCTTACGCTCGAAGCCATAAACTGCCGCACTGGCGACACGCTGGCCCGCGCTCAGGCCGAAGCCAGCCGAAAAGAGGACGCGCTTCGCGCCCTGGGAACAGCCACCGTCCAGATCCGGCGCCGATTGGGGGAATCGCTTGCCTCGCTTGAGGGATTCAACACGCCCATCGAGGAAGCCACCACCCCTTCGCTCGAAGCTCTTCGGGCCTACAACCTGGGGCTGGGGCAACACTACAATGCCGATGATGTGAGCGCAATACCCTTTTATCAACGAGCCATCGAGCTCGATCCGGACTTCACCATGGCCTACGCCGCCCTGGGAACGTCGTACGGCAATTTGAGGGAGAGCGATCTCTCCCTCAAGTACATGCGCATGGCATTCGAGCGCCGCAATCGTGCCACAGAAAGGGAACGACTGTATGTTTCCGGTCACTACTACGATTTTGTTACCGGCGAGGTCGAGGAATCCATCAAGACATACCAGCTCTGGGCGCGCACCTACCCCAAAGACTTCGTTGCCCACACCAATCTCGGTTTCGATTACATCGAGACTGGTGAATTCGCCAAGGCGATTGCCGAGAGCCAGGAGGCGATCCGCGTCTTTAGCAAAAACAGCCTTGATTCTGCCAACCTGGGCTTCGAATATCTCGGTCTGAATGATTTGCCCAAGGCGATGCAGGCGTTTGACCAGTCACTGGCCGCTAATGCCGATGAGATAGTCGCGCACTATGGCGCCTATCTGATCGCCTCCATCCAAGGCGACCGGTCCGGCATGATGCGCCAGGTTGCATGGGCGGCGGCGAAGCCTGCTGAGGGCGTCATGGACTACTATCAGGGCGAGACGGCCGCCTTTGCCGGTCAGTTGAAGAAGGCAGATCGATTCTTTCGCGCCGCGGCTGAGGCCGAGAAGCGCCACCGCTTCAAAGAGCGGGCTGCTAATTGGGAAGCAATCGCCGCCCTGACTCAGGCGGAATTCGGAAATTTGCAAGCCGCGCGCGGCCAAGCGCTCACGTCCGTTGCCGAAAGCCGCGGCATGGGAGTGCGTGTGGTGGCGCTGCTGGCGCTGAGTCAGGCCGGCGCTGAACGCGAAGCGGAGAAACTGGCCGGCGATTTACAACGCCAGTTTCCTGCGGATACCCTTTTGCACGCGGTGTGGCTGCCCGCGGCGAGAGCTGCCATCGAGATCAGTCATGGCGATCCTGCCCGTGCCATCGAGATCTTGCGCGCGGCTTCGCCCTATGAGCTGGGGATAAACATTCCTCCTTTGCCGCATCTTTATGCAATTTATATTCGCGGGCAGGCGTACCTGGCCGCGCACCAGGCTAGCGAAGCCGCTGCGGAGTTTCAGAAAATCTTGGATCACCGCGGCATTGCGGGTGATTCACCTCTTTATTCGCTGGCGCAGCTCGGCCTGGCTCGGGCTTTTGCACTGCGAGGGGAGCGGAATCAGAGCCGCAAAGCTTATGAGACTTTCTTTATGGCGTGGAGAGAAGCCGATGCTGGCATCCCAATCCTCAATCACGCCAAAAAGGAGTATTCCGCATTGAACGGCCGCCCGCCAATGCAATGAGCTGCTGAAAAAAGACGATTGCACCACGCTGACAAAAAGCTCTTGCCGGGCGAGGGCGCCTGCGCGACATCCGGTGACGCCTGCAATCAGCCGGGTCTGCGACGCGTCCCGCTGGGCAAACGTCTTGGCTGGGGCAACGGTCTCCTGTTTGTAGCCGACGGTTTCAGTACTCATCCGAGTTCCCACCAACGAAGAACACCGTGATGATCAGAGCGATGGTTCCAAGCACGATGAGACCTTGACGGTTTGTAAATTGCTTTATAGACCGCTTTCTGCCTTTCCCTGAAGAATGCTGCGTACCATTTGAAAAGCGCTTCATGGCCGCTCTGGCGTTGGCTTTGAAAAAGTTTGCCAGGCAGCCTCTGCTAAAGGAAGCCGCCCAACAAGTAAATCCCTAGAAATGGAAACCTAGTTCCGCCGTATAGGTACGAGGGGAAACGAAGTGGGTTCCGCTGGATCCGTTACTTCGGCTTGTTGGCTCCGGGTGCAAAGGGTGGGACGGGGGCGGCCTTGTTCGCTCTGCTGCGCCAGCAAAAGCGACCTCGGCCACGACGCCTGAGGTGGACTGTATCGCTTCAGAGAGAGTTTGGGCGAGACCCTCTCGTTGACAGTAGAGGAAAACGAATGCACTGGACGCGACGAATCGCGCCCCAAACCGCGTAGCGCGCGTGCATCCTCACTGGTGACGTTATCGTCTCGTCTCTTGTTATGTGTGGCGAAGGTTCGGCGCACCCCCTCACTCCCTAATCACCGCCGAGCGCAAGGTTGGGAGTCCGGGTGCCACCGCTACTTACATCGGGAAAAGATGTTCTTCAAGCGACCTTGAACCTAGCCGATTCTGATTTTTGTTTTTCCTATACATCAAGGGCGAGAATTCTTCGTCCCTCTTTTTCGCCAGCATGCCGCTCTCGTGAAACGAGCCTTCCAGGACGTCTCTTCTGAAGGTCAGAAGAGACTTCAGGAGCTGCTTAAGAAAATCGGTAAGTGTGCGGAAGCTGCTGGCGCAGGAAGAAAAATTTGATCTTTAGTCTTTCCCAATGTTTTTTGCCCTCGATCATCTCCATTCTGAAGGAGTCCGAGGCTTGAGGGGCGACGGGCCTATGTGTGTCCCGCCTTTAGCCGCATCGACGTGCTCTTCAACTATGTGGCTAAAGCCTTACTATGGGCGGCAACCCGGACCGAGGAGTACGACCCATTCGTCCGCGGTCGATGTCCTGTTGGTGTGCCACGATCCAAGCACGTGATACGGTACGGAACCGCCTGTTCCCTTGTGAAATCTGGTATCCCGCGGCTGCCCAGCACTAGAGCCAATAGCCGGTCTAGCGCCTCTTCCGTTTGTTTCAGCTCTTTATGGATGTCCTCAGAATTTGAAGAAGTCGTCTTTTGAGACAAGTGACAGCTCCTCATAGAAGGTCTATTCCTGGCAGTCCACAAGCTTCCGGATTGCCTCTCGTCCGGCTTCGTTGAGGTCCCTAAATCGAACGCCAGCTCTTTGCCGCTCATCGATTCTGACGACTATGCCAGCGGCTCTAATCGTGATTCCGGCGCCCGGTAGAGGGAAGGACAATCTCACCTCATCAAACGGGCGCAGCTGTGCGGCTTCAAATAGGATGCCGCTTAAACTGATATTCCAGCTTGTTCCTTTGGTAATGCGGCCGGCGACCTCACATACGACCTCCGTATTGAGCGGAACACGTACGAACCGCCGGCGATCGTCGAACATGGTGCCACGTGCAGTTCTGAACAGTCGTAGTAGCTTCTGCCTGTCGAGGGGCTTCTGTAGGAAGAACGTAGCCCCGACGTCGAATGATTTTTTCATCGTGTGCCGGTCCTCCTCGCCAGTGACCACGATGATGGGCGTGGATGCGTTCCACGATGACCCCCGCACACGCCTTGCCAACTCGAAACCGTCCATCTTGGGCATGTTGAGGTCCAGAAAGATGCCGTCGAACTTTTCCTTTACCACCAGCGCCGCAGCCTCCTCACTATCAACAACAGGCCGCACCTCTACTTCGACGGACTCAAGGACTTCTCGGATCAGTTCCAAGCTTGGAAAGTCGTCCTCGACAATGAGTACTTTGAGCGCCATATTGGGTTATGGGCAGAATGCGCCTTACCACCAAAGAGCGATTACACTCCCGCGCGGGCCGATCGTGAGCGCGACGCCAGAGGGCTGGTCAATTCTTTGAACGCTTTGAAAATGTCGCGGTCCCACCAGCCTTTTGCAACCTCATCTTCCATAGTGGCAAGGGCCTCCGAAACCAAAAGCGCCCGCTTATAGGGCCTGAGCGTCGTCAGGGCGTCGTAGACATCGACAATTTGCAATACCCGAGCGGTCAGGGGTATTTGGTCGCCTTTCAACCCGTCGGGGTAACCCGATCCATCGAACTTCTCGTGGTGATGGCGAATGACGGGAAGTACCAGCCGAAAGGACTTTAGCGGTGCGCAGATGCGCTCGCCGACAACCGGGTGCTCCTTCATTACTTTCCATTCTTCCTCCGTCAGTCGGCTAGGTTTGAGCAAAATAGCATCCGGTACCGCTACTTTTCCCACATCGTGGACGATCCCCGCGCGGTGGAGTGCAGTAACCTGTTCGCTAGGCAATCCCAGACGTTCACCTAACGCGACAGCATATTGCGATAAGCGCTCGCAATGGCCTTGAGTATTCGGATCCTTGCCTTCGATGGCTCGCGCCAATGCGAATAAAACCGATTCAGCCCGCTCCAACTCGTCTGTGTGCGCCTTAAGTTTTAAGAGCGACCGCACTCGTGCTAGCAGCTCTGTATTGTCCACGGGCCGGGTTAGAAAGTCGTCTGCGCCAGCTTTTATCCCCGAAACACGATCCTCTTTTGCCGACAGACCGGTAACCATGATTACAGGGGTCAGGCATGTTTCAGCTTCTTTCTTTATGCTCTCGCACACTTGAAAGCCATTTAGGCCGGGCATCATCACGTCTAGCAACACTAGATCAGGGCGGGTGCGTTTGAACTCTTGCAGTGCGGCTGTCCCATCTTCGACAGTTACTACGTCATACCCCGCGGCGCTGAGAAGTTCCTCAAATAAGGCGCGGTTTAGCTGTTGGTCGTCGGCGACAAGAACTGTCGCGTTGCCATTATTTTGTTCCTCAATGGGAAACGTCGCCATGGAAAGGTTAGCGTCGCACACAGTATTCCTCCGCGATAATTACCGAGGTCATCCAGCAGTAACCCGTGGGGGTTTACCTTACGTCGTGCGGGGTGGAGAAGCTGAGCGAACTGAGAGCAGGAGGGCTACGCTGACGGGGAGCGCAGAAGCGGCAACCTAAATCAACGTGAGAACGTCGAGCTCATTCCGGTGACCACTCGTTCATGGGTTCTCCTTGCGCGCCTTGGCTACATCAATGACGCCAATTGCAACTGTGAAAATTACCTTCGTAATTACCAATGGCTCAGCAGGTGTGCGAGGGTTGGACCAGCCGTTTATATGGCAAAGCCTTCCAACTCGGAACACCAGAAGTGTTTGCGGGGGATTTTAGTTCTTTTGTCCCTGCTCTGGTTCGCACATTTGTGCAAAGCAGGAACGCCAGACCCAATCCCGGTGGAGTCAGAGCGCCTCACGCAGGTGAGTCTGGAACAACTCGGCGAGATCGAGGTCACGACAGCGTCCAAGGTGCCGGTGAAAGCCAATCGAATCCCGGCAGCAATCTTCGTCATTACCCAAGAGGACATTCGACGTTCTGGAGCCTCCAGCCTTCCAGAGGTCCTGCGCCTGGCCCCAGGAGTAGAGGTCGCACGGATCGATTCAAACACATGGTCAGTGGGGGTGCGTGGCTTCGGAAGTGCGCTCTCCCGTTCGGTACTCGTGCTTATTGACGGTCGAACCGTTTACACGCCGCTTTTTGCCGGAGTTTATTGGAACGTGCAAGATACCCTGCTTGAGGATGTTGAGCGAATCGAAGTCATTCGAGGACCGGGCGGTACGATTTGGGGAGCAAATGCCGTCAACGCAGTCATAAATATCATTACCAAAAATACCCGCGACACTCAGGGGATGCTCGTCTCGATGGGCGGCGGAAATATTGACCAAGGGTTCGCCAATTTCCGCTACGGAGGCGGGAATGGCGAAACGCTTAATTATCGTATTTATGGAAAAGCCTTCTCTCAGGGCCCAGAATTCCACTCTGACGGGAGAAGGTTCGACGACTGGCGAATGGGCCAGACCGGCTTTAGAACGGATTGGGAACGACACAATCGCGACACATTTACGCTACAGGGCGACCTCTATAACGGCGACGCAGGACAGCGGGTGGGCATCGGGAGTTACACTGCGCCATTTGTAACCATGGCGGAGCAAAATGCGGAACTCGGCGGCGGCAATCTTCTCGGTCACTGGAGGCGAGTATTGAGCGCGGGCTCCGACATTCAACTTCAGACTTACTATGATCGGAGCAACCGAAGACAGCCCACTTTTGCCGAGTCTCGCGACACCTTCGATATCGATTTCATCCATCACCTAGGCTTGCCGGGCCGCCAAGACTTCTTGTGGGGTTTGGGGACTCGCCTCAGCTCGGGAAATGCCAGTCAGGTGATCCCGACCGTCGTATTCACACCGAATCACTACACTGAAAAGCTCTATAACGCGTTCGTCCAGGACGAAATCCCGATCGTCGGAAATAAGCTTTCAATAACCCTTGGATCAAAATTCCTGCACAACTCGTATTCGGGATTTGAGGCAGAACCGACAGGCCGCCTACTGTGGACACCGACTCCTCGACAGACCATTTGGGCGGCAGTTACGCGCGCCGTGCGTACGCCATCCCGTATTGAAGAGGACCTTCAGCTTACAGGACTGCTCACTCCCAACCCACTGACTTTTTTCAGAGTTATGGGAGACAGGAAATTCTCCTCGGAACACCTGCTGGGTTACGAAGCAGGCTACAGAACCCTGATCAAACCAACCCTTTATATCGATCTTGCTGCGTTCTATAACAACTACGACCGTCTCCTGAGTCTTGAGACTGGGGTGCCCTTCTCAGAAACAGCGCCGTCCCCACCTCATCTTGTCCTTCCCTTTCTTTTCCGTAACGGAATATTGGGCAAAACCGCTGGCTTCGAGCTTGCGCCCGATTGGACGCCGAAGCACTGGTGGCGTTTGCGAGGTTCGTATTCTTACCTGCACATTGATCTAGATAAGAAGTTTGGCAGCTTGGACAATACGTCCGTCAGCTCCATCCAGGGTTCTAGCCCTCATCATCAGATAGTGATCCAATCTACTCTGGATCTTCCTAAGAAGCTGGCGTTCGATCAGACCTTGCGCTACGTGAGTGCCTTGCCGGCTCAGCTTGTCCGGTCTTACACAACAGCCGATGTGCGCTTCAGTTGGCGCGCCACTCGCTCCCTCGACTTGTCAGTGGGCGGACAGAATTTGCTGCAACCGCATCACCCCGAATTTGGAGGTGATCCTGGATCGCTTGTCGGGATTGAACGAAGCGCCTACATCAGATTGACTTGGCAAACATGGCAACGGTAACCAAGCTCAACTCAGGCACGATTTCCTTGCGCCTCTCAGCGACAAGCCGGACCCACCGCCTTCTCCGCCTTGGAGCTGAGTTTGTCGTTCTCGCCGTCTTTGTATCAGTAATCCTAGGTGGCACAACCTTGCAGGGACAAAATTCGAACCCTACTGAATATCAGGTCAAGGCCGTTTATTTGTATAACTTCGGAAAATTCGTGGAATGGCCCTCCACAGCCAAGCCTGCCAACGTGTTCGGTATTTGTGTGCTTGGTCAAGACCCCTTCGGCACGACGTTCGACACAACTATCGCAGGCGAAAGCGTCAATACCAAAAAGGTCGTAATTCAACGTATTACAACGCTGCAGGAGGCTGGCAGTTGCCACATCCTGTTCATTAGTTCGTCCGAGGAGAAGCGGCTTAAGGAAATCCTCACAACCCTGAATGAGGCCAGCATTTTAACCGTCAGCGATATGCCGCAATTCGTACGCCGTGGCGGCATGATCCAGTTCGTTACGACGGGAAACAAGGTGCGTTTTGAGGTCAACCTGACCAGTGCCGAACGAACCGGCCTCTCTCTCAGTTCCCAACTGCTCAAAGTGGCTCTCAGCGTGAGAACGGGATCCTAGTCCACGAGGCATCGACAATGTTCAGGGCTCGCGACTACTCAATCACGAAAAGACTGACGAGAATGAACATGCTGGTCGGTGGAGCAGCCCTGCTGATTGCCTGTGCTGCGTTCATTACCTACGATCTAGTCACTTTTCGGCAGGCGATGGTGCACAGTCTTTCTATTCAGGCTCAAATCGCAGGATCGAATAGTGTCTCTGCACTAGTGTTCAATGATCCGCAATCCGCGGAGAACACTCTATCGGCTTTGAGAGCTGCGCCTAACACCGTGTCCGCGGGGATTTTTACCCGTGAGGGCAGGCCGCTGGCGATGTACTGGCGCGATGGGCGGGGGGAGGTCCCGAAACTGCCGGCGGTCCCGCCCGGTCAACTGGAGACACACTGGTTCAAGGATGGCGCCCTGGTAGTAGTCCGGGGGATTGTGTTCCAGGGAGATCCGGCAGGCGTCGTGTATATCCGGTCCGATTTACAGGAGATGAATCACCGCCTGAAGCGGTACATCGGAATAGCAACCATCGTGCTTTTGGCGTCATTTATTGCCGCGCTCCTGGTTGGCTCGGTGTTCCAACGAACGGTTGCGGAGCCGATTGTGCATCTGGCGGAAGTTGCTCGAGTTGTCTCTCGCGACCAGAACTATTCTGTGCGGGCCGTCTCAACCGGCAATGGTGACGAGCCAGACCTCCTGATTCAAGCCTTCAACGCAATGCTGGGACAAATTCAGGAGCGCGATGGCGCCCTGCAGAAAGCGCACGACGAATTGGAACAACGAGTGAAAGCTCGAACCGCAGAGCTTGAAGCCGCCAACAAGGCCCTGGAGTTTCAGAACCGTGAGGTGGAGCGGGCCACCCAATTGAAAAGCCAGTTCCTCGCCAGCATGAGCCACGAGCTCCGCACTCCGCTCAATGCGATCATTGGCTTTTCTGAGCTATTGGCGGAACAAACATCTGGCAGTCTCAGTGACAAACAGGCCCGGTTTGTAGGCCATGTGCGAGAGGGCGCTAAGCACCTGTTGCAGCTAATCAATGACATCCTGGACCTATCCAAGATCGAGTCTGGTTTACTGGAACTGAAAGCCGAGAATTTCAACATTTCAGAGGCTATGCCTGAGGTACTCTCCGTAGTGCGTCCCTTGGCCATGGCCAAGAAGATCAATATTGAAAGCACTGGTCAAAGTTTTGCGGTGCATGCAGATCGCGTCCGCTTCAAGCAAATTCTTTACAACCTACTTAGCAATGCCTTGAAGTTCACTCCCGATGCCGGGAGCGTGCGGGTTGAATCCTCAGCCGAAGGCGAGTTGGTCCGCATTTCGGTCAGCGACACCGGTGTTGGTATTCGACCGGAAGACCAGCAGTTGATCTTCGAAGAGTTCCGCCAAGCAGGTGAAACCACACGAGGCGTAAGAGAGGGGACCGGGCTCGGACTGGCGATCACCAAGCGCTTAGTGGAGCGGCAAGGCGGCACGATTAGCGTGACCAGCGAACTAGGTAAAGGCAGTTGCTTCAGCTTCACCCTACCTGCGGGACGATCAGTTCCCGAGGTGCCCGCCAGAATCGTGGCTTCTAAGGCCTCTCCTAAAGAACCGGTACGTCTCGAGGGTAAGTCGCTAATTTTGGTGGTAGATGATGAGCCACCTGCCCGCGAGCTTTTAACGCGCTACTTGGAAAGCGCAGGCTATGCCACAGAACCTGTCTGCTCGGGTGCAGAGGCTGTTCAAAAAGCTCGGCAGTTGCGTCCCAGCGCTATCACTTTGGACATACTCATGCCTGGGGGGAGTGGGTTTGAGACCCTCTTCCAACTGAAGAATGAGCCAGAGACTGCCGATATTCCCATCATTGTGGTTTCAGTGGTCGATCAAAAGCAGATGGGGTTAGCACTGGGAGCCGCTGAATATATGGTCAAGCCGGTGCAAAAATCTATCCTCCTGGAGGCGGTTGGCAGACATGTGCGGCCTCAGGGTGGATCTTCTCAAACCATCCTCGTGATCGATGATCATCGGGAAACACTTGACCTGCTGGGCAACATCTTGTCGTCGGGCGGCTACACCCCTTACCTCGTTTCCAGTGGCAGGGATGCCCTGAGTCGCCTCTCGGAAGTTCACGTTGATGCTATCTTGCTGGACCTCATAATGCCTGAGATGGACGGATTCGAAGTGCTCCGCAAAATAAAATCGGATCCGAGGGTGGCTGGCGTTCCGATCTTTGTAGTCACGGCCAAGGATCTTACACACGCAGAAGTTGAGCTCTTGCAGCGCGAGGCGCGGGCATTGCTTCGGAAGAGTGGTTCCTGGAAGGCTGATCTCCTAGCGCAAGTGCGGAAGGTGGTTGGCGACTCTGCCCTGGCCAAGTCGGCGGGGCATTCATGAGCAAGATTCTGGTGGCAGAAGACAATCTCCCGAACCGGGAGTTAATCCGCGAAATCCTGGAAACGCTCGGGCATGAAGTCATCGAAGCCTGCGACGGCAAGCAAGCTTTGGAGAAGCTTGCAGAAGATCTCCCCGACCTGGTTCTGCTGGACATCCAAATGCCCGTGCTGGACGGATATGCGGTCCTTCGCGAAGTGCGACAAGATCCGCGGCTTGCGCGTCTCAAAGTGCTTGCTCTGACCGCTTACGCCATGCAGGGAGACCGTGAAAAAGCCTTGGAAGCTGGCTTCGACGGCTATCTGACAAAACCGATCAATACGGCCGTCCTGAATGAAGGCATCCGGCAGTTCCTGTCTTAAACTCAACTCCTGTTTTGATCTGGTCTCAGCCTCGAACCCAGATTAGCGCCGAGCCGGTGTTTCCGCGCTAGCACGGCGCGCTTTTTATTGGGTTCTTTGTGCGTTAGCCGGTTCGACGCTTGCGACCCATTTGTTTAATTGGGGGATTATGGTTGCGTAGTCGGGGCAGGAATGCTCTCACATCGACAAGGCAGCTCGCGGGGCCGCTTCTTGGTTCCAAGGCCAGGTCTGCAATAGCGTCACATAAGAGACTTCCTTCCCCACTGCCAGGCAAGCCATTACGATCGGGCACGCCCCTCGGAAGCTCGAAGTATAGGAAAATCAAATTCTCGTGTGGGCCGGTCAGCGGGCAGGTGAGAGTCTGGGGCTATCGTTCTTGAAGACGATGTCACCGCGTCGGTCGTTTGCACCTGAGCAGCGTCTCTTGTTATGTGTGGCGAAGGTTCGGTGCACCCCCTCACTCCCTAATCACCGCTGAGCAAGGTTGGGAGTCCGGCCGCCACCGCTACTCACATCGGGAAAAGATGTTCTTCAAGCGACCTTGAACCTAGCCGATTCTGATTTTTATTTTTCCTATACATCAAGTATCCAGCCCGGTTCTAGAAAAACGGAATGTCCTAAAAACGTCGAATCACCAAGTGTTCTGTTAAGTGAACTGGAACCGCTCAGCAAGCCCAAAGCTCAGCGGCGTATTGATCTTCAGGCTAGAATCTCTCGCAGCACAGAGATGATACTGACGGGGTCTGAGCGTCGTACAACTGCACTGACGTAGGTCGGCAACTGTTGCCAGCTATTGGGTTCCTCTGCAATCAGCACGACCACGCTCTTTGCAC
>DASRFG010000033.1 GCA_035651655.1 Terriglobales bacterium | reverse complement strand
CTTGGACACGCGACGCCACTCCAACCAAGTGCGCTCTTCAAGTAAATCATCGAGACTTCCCAAGCATTAATACAACGCCGGAGAATGTCCGCCTAATTCGACCCAAGAACAAGCACTGAAGACTGGGGTGGAACGTACCGTTCTATAGTTTTCAGTTAATATTTCGGCAAGCCCTTAGTTGGAACCAAGGCCCAGTATGGAGGTTTGTTTGGGAACATATCGTTCAAGTTTGGGGGAAAACACGTATTTCCCGGCATACGTCCAAAGAAACCCCATTACCCAGACAATGGGTATCCAACAAAGTAAGGCAATCCACAAACTCATTCCCCCGACATAGGGGATAATCAAGCCCGCTATCCATATTGTTGGGAGCATAGTGCGCTGATAGGTTTGAGAAACTCGAATATCCTTTCCACAATTCGGGCATTGAAACTTTGGGAGAAAATTAACAGCCTCCAGCTTTACCTTGGAGTGGCACTCGGGACACCTAGTGCGCTCGCGATATGTAGCAGGGTAAGACATGCTTCAATGGCTCAAGGGAGTGGCGTCAACTGGTGGTTGACCCAGTGCACGGAAACGCCGCGTCATCCACAGAGACCCGCATCCGAACTCCCATCAACTGCGCTCAAATGCTTACCTGGTGTCAGACCAGAACGAGTATAGTCTCTCTCATCCATAGGACTCGTATGCGTTCGCCCGAAGACGGAACAATGTCAGTTTCTCCAATTTTGTCAACCACCAGGATTGCTCTGTTCTCGTTGTTAGCTTGCATGTTCGTACTGGCGGCATCTATTTCAATCCAATGGTTTATCTATGATGGCTGGCTACATCGAGGCGGGCCTTTACGTATTGTAGGAACCTCCTTCGCAACTATTTTGACATTTGTGTTCAGCTTCCGCTGGCAGGTCTTGATACGTGAGCGGCGGCGTGAAATGCTTCGCCGATTTCAGACCATTGCCCGAATGAACGATCGGATTCGGAATGCTTTGCAAACAATTGAATGTACGACCTACCTGGCCGCGCCACAGGCAACCGAACCAGTCAAACAAGCTGTCGAGACTATCGACAGCGTACTTCGAGAGGTACTGGCTGACGTGGCGGTGTCCAGTAAAGCGGAGTCGGTTTAGCGCAGTCGAGAAGCCGCCTGATCACTGCGACGGAGTTGAGTTAGCGGCCTGCCATGTGTCCCTGCAATAGCAACCACATTCAATCCGCTTGAATTTCCCGGACAGCTGTACTAAGCTTTGCGGCTAACTCCAGCGTTAAACTCATGGTCCTCCCCCAAGCGTGCCCCATCTGCTTCCGCTCGGAAATTCAGCCTTTGTTCGACAAACCTGTCGCGATTAGCGTCAACTTCGAAGGCATTCTGCGGAATGTGGGCGGATTTACACCTTTCATGTGCTCGACTAACGGCCACATTTTCCTGGTGCGCAACACCGACCTCGATCCCGGGTAGGCTTCGAACAACCATGCTGGATACTTCGCCAGCCTAATGAGGTTGCTCGATTTTGCTCAGACGCGTACAGCCGGCTCAAAGCGCAGTTTCTGGTCGCGGGCGGACCTTAGTTTTTTTTTGTCGCAGCGCACACGCCAAATCACGGGCGGTGAGATGGGCCCTTTCGAGCCGGTAACGGATCTCCTGCGCCTTCAATACCAGCTTCCTGGAGCGCTCCTTGATTTCTCTTAGTTCTTGCGGCGTAAAAGGCACCCAGACCTCCGTTCATACGTCGGCAATATTGATGCCACGGCGGTCAAAAGTGTTGACCCAGAACGGGTCAAGCGGAATTTTTCAGGTCCGTCTTGACTGACATGGTTTTGAGGAATAACGTGAGTTTAAGGGAGTCCCCGTCGTGTCCCGCCAGCCTGTAATTCTCTGTGTTGACGATAATTCTGCAGGTCTGTCTGTACGCAAGCAGTTCCTTGAGTACAAGGGTTACGCCGTCTTCACCGCCCAAGATGGCCCCGCTGGTCTTGAGATAGCCCGCCGTGAAACCATTGATGCCGTCATTCTGGACTACAAAATGCCGGGCATGCGTGGCGACGAAGTTGCCGAAAGGCTCCGACGGGATCATCCTGAGCTGCCCATCATCGTGTTGTCCGGCTTTGTGGGAGAGTTACCCTCGTCGCTCGTTCGCATGAGTTACGCCCAGATCACTAAGGGTGACCCGATCGAGGCTCTCCTTGACGCCTTGGAACGCGTCACCAGCACAAACGCCAAACGCCGGCCTCGCAGCGCAAATCTAACGCACATCTGCGAAGAAGTCCTTCGACAATCCGAACAATTCCTCGAGAACTGCGGAAGACGCCGGGCTGCGCATCGCAGGGCTTAGCAGTTGTCCGCTGGATGAGCCGCCTACCTCAGACATGTATAAAGCTCTGCCAAATTGATAAATTCAGATCATGAAGTCTGAACCATCCGTGGTGGTGTTCGACCTTGGCGGCGTGCTGGTTGATTGGAACCCTCGATACTTATATCGCAAGCTCTTCAACGGCAACGAAGGCGCCATGGAACATTTCCTGGCAACCGTCTGCACCCCGGCCTGGAATCTCCAGCAAGATGCCGGCCGGTCCTTTGCTGAGGCTTGTGGTTCCCTGAAGGCGCTCCATCCCGAGAAATCTGCATTGATAGACGCCTGGTTCGATCGCTTCGACGAGATGCTGGCCGGGACCATCCCCGGGAGCGTTTCCCTCCTGGCTGAACTGCGCTCTGAAGGTGTTCCACTATATGCGCTGAGCAACTGGTCGGCTGAAACCTACCCCTGGGCGGTGAAACGCTTTGACTGGTTGCAGTGGTTTCGGGGAATTATGCTTTCCGGTGAAGTGAAGCTGGTGAAGCCCGACCCGAGAATCTTCCAACTGTTACTTGAGCGATTCGCGATTGATGCGAAATCCGCCGTGTACATTGACGACGTCGAATCCAACGTAAAGGCCGCGCGTGCGCTCGGAATGTATGGCATCCGATTCACCGATGCTGCGGCCCTACGTCGCGACTTGGTGAATCTGGGGCTACTGCGCCATGATGCGCCCACAAAAAACCGCGCCGCTCGAGCTCAGCCGGAGAGCGGCGCGGGTGGTAAAGGTTGAGTCCTTTCCGTGCGCAGAGAGTAGTCCAGTTTTCTGCAATTGCAATCCGGTGCTTATATGACAGGAAAGCCCCCTACACGGGTGCGTGTTCTCGGGCCGGGAGGTTGGGCGCCGCGTCGACGGCGTCGCGCTATTTGCCGAGTTTGACTGAATGGGGCCACCCCAGCGGCCAGGTGAGCCCGTTCATGGTTTGGCAGACCGGACATGGCACCTCGATCTTTACTTCCGGCATTTGGCTGTTCAAGTCGGGGCCCGAGATAGTGACGGTCGTGCTACACAGCGAGCACATCACAGTTTTTTCCATCTTGGCCCTCCGAGTGTGGAAAACACGGCCCGTAAAAATTGGCGGTCGGTCGTTCTACCTAGCGGTGCGCCTTACTTCCGTTCAATCCGGAAACGCGCTCTAGCAGCCTGATGCAGCGGCGGCGCAAAATCCCACTCTTGTACAACCAGGTTCCCAATATCCACAATTAAGATAAGTTTCCTATTGCTAATTAACCGCGCGTCTTCACATAATATGCGTAGTATTACAAATATAGCCGTGCACCGATACCATCGAGCGGACCTGCTGCGCATCCTTCGCCTCACGGCGCGCCAGTTATTGGGTTGGGAAAGAGCTGGCCTTGTCACTGTCGCCGAAAACTACTCCTTTTTTGATCTCCTGCAAATCAAAAAAGTGCGCGACCTATGCGCCCGCAAGGTACGCCCTGCAGTCATTCGGGAATCCCTCCAGGCTATGCAAAAACAGGTGGCCGGGATGGAAAACCCATTACTGGAAGCAGGAACATATTCCTCCGGCGCGCGCGTGGTATTTCGTCATGATGGCAAGACCGTGGAGCCCATCGCCGGCCAGTTTGTAATGGACTTCGCGCCGGAAAATAACCTGGTCTCCACCAATGTCCGGAGCATGCCCACGGCGCGCGATGTCGCTGAACTTTTCGCCCGCGGCATCGCTCTTGAGGAAGAAGCTTCCACCCAAACCGAAGCCATCGTAGCTTACGAAGAAGTGTTGCGCATGGAACCGGAACACGCCGCCGCCCACATTAATCTAGGCACTGTCTATTACAACCGCCAGGATTACATCAAGGCCGAGCTGCACTATCGCGCCGCCATCCAGGTGGATCCGCGCTACGCTTTGGCGCACTTTGACCTGGGCAATGTTCTGGATGAAACCGGCCGCGTGCCGGAAGCCATTGAGACTTATCGCACAGCGCTGATGCTCGCGCCCACATACGCCGACGCCCATTACAATCTAGCGCTCGCCTACGAAAAGATGAAAGAACCGCGCAAGGCGCTCAAGCACTGGCGGTCGTACGTGCGCCTCGATAGTTCGGGCCCGTGGTCAATCCACGCTCGCAACCAGATCCAGCGCATTCTTCAGAGCGACGGCCTGAAGCTTGTCTACCGCCGAAAACCTGCGAAGTAGCTGCCTCTCGCCCTAAAATTTCAAGTAACGAATCAATATTCCTGCTAGTACCCCACCCAACAGTGGACCGATCACTGGTATGGCAGCGTAGTTCCACTCGGAGCTTCCCTTCCTGGCAATAGGCCACAATGCGTGCGCGATGCGGGGGCCGAGATCGCGGGCGGGGTTGATTGCATAACCTGTGGTTCCGCCCAGGGAAAGCCCGATCCCCCACACCAGGCTCCCTACCAGGTAAGGCCCCAGACTTCCCACCGGCGAGATCGAAGTGACAGCCTTGGAAAAAATCGCTGCTACCACAAAGACCAGCACAAACGTCCCGATGATCTCGCTAACCACGTTCGAGACCGGATCGCGAATGGCAGGGGCGGTGCAAAAGCAGGCAAGTTTCAATCCCGGTTCCGGTGTTTCTCGCCAATGCGGCAAGTAGTACACCCATACCAAAGTGGCGTCCGCAAAAGCTCCAAGCAATTCGGCCGCGGCATAAGGCAGGACTTTCGCGAAACCTCCGGAAATGATGGCCGCGCTCAGCGTGATCGCAGGATTGAGGTAGGCGTCCCGGCTGCCACAGGCCACCGCGGTGAAAACCCCCGCCATCACCGCAAATGCCCACCCGCCAGTGATTACCATCCAACCCGCGCCCTCGGCCTTCGTCCGTTTCAGCAACACATTCGCTACCACACCATTACCAAGCAGAATCAGAATCATGGTGCCCATGAACTCGCCAAATAGCGGTGAAGTCATCGTGGCCGTCCCTTTCGCGAAGCGCCTTCTGGAAAAGCCGGTACCGGCGCCGCAACATCCTAAATGGGACGGAGAATTTTTTGTCTATTTCTGTTTGGCCTATCGCATGGGGTGGCTATTTGATTCCCACCCCGTAGAGGTAGTCATACGAGTTCCCCGAATCCCAGGGCAGGGTCGCATGAAAGGAGGAGAAGAGGATAGAGCGTTCCATGAAGGTGACAAAAACCTCCTGTTGAGAGTCCGCCGTTAAAACTCTGAACGTGAACAGTCCATGGCATGGATCTTGGAGTTTGCCGGGACCGTATAAATATGAACTATCGGCAATCGGAGTCAGTGTAGCCTGCAGCAGAGTTTTCCCCTGAGGGTCGTTCACCGTAATATTCCCCTTCGTGCCCACGATCATGGTTGCATTTCCCAGACTGGCAGTGCCGGTTTCCACATTATTCATCCCCGTGTTGGCATCTTTTTTCTGATAGTAGATGGCTTCATAAGTTCCCGCCCACGCAGGGTCGAAATCCTTGCTGACGTCCTTCTTCAGACCAAGAATGGCGCCATTGGGAGTGTCCACAGCGAAGACTCCGCTCGGAGTTCCGAAAATATAGTCTTGGCTTCCGTTGTCGCTCGAGATCAGGAACGTTCCTGAAGGATCGGATTGGATGCCGCTGGCTGGAAAGGTTCCCTGGTGAAAAGGCGGGTCTGGACCGAGCGCGCCGTAGGGCCAGTAGGAACTGACGCTTATGTTGCCCTGATTATCGACATTGACGGAGCCGACCTCCAGTCCTCCTGAGGCGGTACGAAATTGCATATAGTTGAACTTGTGGCTCGCCCAGGTGCTCAGGGATATTTTGCTGCTGTTGACTGCGGTCACCAAAGCAAGTGCATTGTGCTTGGGCCCGGTTTTGGCAGCCTGTACCAGCAGGGCGAAGTCCGGCACTTCATAGGCCGCCAACAGGTTCCCAGTAGGATCATCGAGCTTGTAGGTGCCGTCCGGATTGACGGTATAGGGAATTGTCGCGCCATCCCCATTCGAAAGGTTCTTATAGGTCAGCGTCAGGGCCGCCGGATCCAGCGTTATGATGAGAAAATCACCCACTGAAGCTGTCCCATTGTATGAACGAGGCAGAGAGCTTAACAGAGGTGAATTCGCGGATTTCGATCCGCAACCTACGATTGCAATCAACAAGCCTATTGTGACAAGTCGCAGCTTCATGACAGGACACCCTGGGGACGCTATCGGCACCCACTCCGAGGGACTCTAGCGCTCCTCAAAACTGCTTCTGCAGCGAGTGCTAGAATTCAGGGTTCTGAACCTGCATCCAAGGAATCCGTATGCCTGAGAGCACGTTACAAAGACCCGATGTTGCGCCTCCCTTAGTTGCCCTGAGTGAGGATGAAGTCCTATTTCGGGACAACGTCCGCCAATTTGCGGAGGAGAAGATCCGTCCGCTGGTGCGGGAAATGGACGAAAAGGGCGTCTTCGATAAAGACCTGGTCCGCCAATTCTTCCAACTGGGGCTCATGGGCATTGAAATCCCCGAACCATACGGCGGCGGAGCCGGCACTTTCTTCGAAGCCATTCTAGCCGTCGAAGAATTCTCCCGCGTGGATGCTTCCGCGGGAGTCGTGGTAGATGTGCAGAACACGCTGGTGAATAACGCCTTGCTGCGCTGGGGATCTGAAGAGCAGAAGAAGCGTTATCTACCGCGTATGGCCAGCGAGATGGTTGGCGCCTATGCCTTAAGTGAAGCGGCCTCCGGCTCCGACGCGTTTGCCTTGCAAACCCGGGCCGAGCAACGCGGCGGCGACTATGTGCTCAATGGCCGCAAGCTGTGGATCACCAATGCCAAGGAAGCCGGTCTCTTCGTTCTGTTCGCCACCATAGATCCGAGCGCCGGATATCGTGGCATCACCGCGTTTTTGGTGGAGAAGGACTTCCCCGGTTTCACGGTCGGCAAGAAAGAAGACAAGCTGGGCATTCGTGCCTCCAGCACCTGCGAGCTCATCCTCGAGGATTGTCGTGTTCCCCGCCACAACCTGCTGGGCGAAGCTGGGAAGGGCTACAAGATCGCCATCGAAACGCTGAACGAGGGCCGCATCGGAATTGGCGCACAGATGTGCGGCCTGGCACGCGGCGCTTGGGAATACGCCGCCAAGTACGCACAAGAACGCAAGCAGTTCGGCAAGCCTATTGCCGAATATCAGGGCATTCAGTTCCAACTGGCGCAAATGGCCACCGAAATCGAGGCCTCACGCCTGATGGTCTACAACGCCGCTCGCATGAAAGATGTCGGCATGAACTTCGTCAAAGAAGCCGCGATGGCCAAGCTCTTCTGCTCGCAAGTCGCTGAGCGGGTGACCTCCCTCGCCGTCGAGATCTACGGCGGCTACGGCTTCACCAAGGACTATCCTGTTGAAAAGTATTTTCGCGACGCCAAGATCGGCAAGATCTACGAAGGGACCTCCAACATGCAGCTCCAGACTATAGCCAAGCTGCTGTTAGGCGGTAAATAGGGAGCTGGCGTCGCTAATGCCTGCTAGACGCATCTAACCTGAGTAGTCCCCCTATGCGAGAGCTGCTGAAAGATCGTCCCGTCCTTGGCTACGTGTTCGCCGCAGTGGCGAGCGTGCTGGCCATCTTTGTAGTGCGGGGCATTGAGCCATTGGTGGGATATATCCCCATGCTCTTCCTCGCCGGGGTGGCGGCGGTGGAAGCCTACGCCGGGGCGGGACCCGCTTTGCTCTCGGTGGCGCTGTGCATTGGCGCCTCGCTTTTCGTACGTAATCACCCGCCCGTCAGCGAGCACCTGCACAACCTCACCAAGTTGGGGATGTTTCCCATAGTTGCGATTGTATTGATCTACTTGATGGAGGCGCATCGCCGGCAGAAACGGGTCGTCCGGGAGCAGTTGCTGGAGCTCAATACGCTGTTGGAGAGCATGCCGGAGGCGGTCTTCATTTTCGATAGCAATTCCCGGCTGGTTGACGTGAACCGGGCCGCCGAGCAAATTTGCGCATGCACCCGCGCGGAAATTCACGGCGCCCACCTAAGTTTTCTGGCCAAGCACATGGGTCTACAGCAGGATGAGCAACCCATGGCTCTCTCCGACCTAGCGGTCACCCGGGCGCTGGCGGGGGAGTCTGTACAGAATGAAGCGCGAGTATTTTCCAGCCGGGCGGACGGTTCCCCTATGAACGCGCTGGTTTCCGCCAATCCAATGCGCGATGCTGAAGGCGCGACCATAGGCGCGCTCCTGGTGGTTCGCGATGTAACCGAGATTACCCAGTTACAGCGGCAAGTGGCCGATGCCGAGCGGCACACCGCCATCGGACAGATGGCCTCTGGTATCGCCCATGACTTCAACAACGTGCTGAACACCATCACCCAGGCCGCCGCGCTGCTGCAGTCACAGCCTAACCAAAGCGATGATCAGCGCTTCTACGTGGGCATGATTGAAAATGCCGCCCGGCGAGGCGCAGAAATCATCAAGCGGGTACGCGAGTACGTTCGCGGAGCCAGCGGCGAAAGTGCCCAGGTGGACGTTCGCCAGATGCTCCAGGATGCGCTCGACCTCACCCGCCCGATGTGGCGGGGTGTCAATGGGCTGACCGTGACAACCGAGTTCAAGCCGGTGCCGCCAGTCCGCGCCAATGCCGCCGACCTGCGTCGCGTCTTCACCAATCTGATTGTCAATGCCATCCAGGCCATGCCCCGTGGCGGCCGTCTTACGGCCCGTTGCGAGGAGCGCTCCGGGATGGTAATTGCGTCGGTACAGGACACGGGCGAAGGGATCTTACCGGAGCAGCAGAAGAAGATATTTCTTCCCTACTTCACGACCAAGCAGACTGGTACCGGACTCGGGCTCTCGACTGCCCAGAAAATCCTACTGGCCAGCGGCGGAGATATCAGCTTTACCAGCGAAATCGGCAGCGGAACCACTTTCACTGTACAATTGCCCGCGTTTGAAAAGCAGCCTGCCAAGGCCGCGTAACTGGGCCCCTATTCTGATTCGTGGATTTGTGCATCTCCGGGTTCCTTTTATATGCACGGGATTGCACCGGGGGTGACGCAGCATTGCTTTTGAAATTCCCAGGGCATTGATTCCAAGGTGTTTAACAAGAATGCAACACTGGCCAGCAAGGTGCTTAATTGCGGTCGTCAGAATGATTGGCGGATGGGGGCTGCTTTGGCCGACCAAATAGACCAACTAATTGTTGCCCGGAAACCTAAGCGCGCGCTTCTTCCTTTATTGACCGTGCTTTTCGTGGTCGCCTACGGTCTTATGACCATGGTCATCGTCGAGCAGGGCAACACCATCAACTCCCAAGGCTGGCTCATTCGCGAGCTCTTTCACGACAGTCAGCAGCTCAATTCCCTGAAAGCCCAAATCGGCCACCAGGAGCAGGCCGCTAAGCCGGGCGCTCCCGCTGCGGATCCGCAAGTCCAAAAGGGCGGCAAGAAGCCGCAAAAAGTCCAGCCCCAGGTCGCACCGGACACAGACAAGGACGAGCAACCAAGCGACGTGCGCCGTACCTTGATCATCCTTTAACGGTCCTGATTTTTCGCGGGCCCTTAGGTCAGGTTACCTCTGGGCCTCCATCACTTGACAAGATCAGCCACTCGGAGTCACCATCGTTGACGGTGCCGCTTGTTGCATCCAGCCATACCGTCGATCCATGCCAGCAGGTCCGTAGTCCTATGCGTTGAGGACGACCCCGCCCAACTCCTCATGCTGCAGCAGATTTTATCGCTGGAAGGCTACCAAGTCTTACAGGCAACCACGACTGAAGAGGCGCTGGCGACCTTCCGTGAGGCACCCATTAGTCTGGTTATTGCAGACCACATGCTGCGCGGGGCCAGCGGTTCTCAATTGGCGCGCCAGCTTAAGGCGCTCAGGCCAACCGTACCCATCCTCCTCCATTCAGGCACTGACCCGGACACCTTGCAGCACATTGACGCTTTTATAAGTAAGGGTGAACCGGTGAAGCACTTCGTGGAGGTCGTTCGGCAGCTGGTGACCCGCTTTTCCAGCTAAGCGTTTTCCCCTGCTGAGAAGGCTGGCTCCTTATCCACACAAAAATCCACAGAGATTAGAGAAGCCCAGAACTGGCAGTGTGGAAATCCGGGGAAAGCTCTATAGCGCAATGGGCGGCTGCCCCTACGTGGCTTCGGGCACTTCCCTTATCTACTGGGGGATAGGCGCCCTCCGTCGGTGCAGGCGAGCACAATGCATTTCGTCCCTCCCTCCCCGCTATACGATTTGGCAGGCGGTGTAGGGCGGACACTCTTGTCCGCCGCAAGCCCTATTTCTGACGAGCCGAAACTCGGTCCAAATCCCTAGTTACTAGCCACATAACGCCAACGTTAAGCCCCTAGCGTCAGCGTTAAAAGTGTGTCATCTTGTTGCCGTGGCCAAGCCCCTGCTGATCTTCAAACTGTTACAAAGCTCTGGGGCAGTTGGGATGTGCTCCCTTTGCGCCGCTGACCTGAAGCTGGATGGAAAGTTTAAAGATGCCGAGCATGCCATGCGCGCGCTGCAACGCGAGTTCAAGAAGCACTGCGCCGCCAAGCACGCACGCGAAGATGGCACCGCCGTCGTGATAAAGCAGAAACTAAGACATGAAAAATAAAACTTATGCGGACCGCGAGAATGCGACGCACAGACACTCATCCCCCTGCCCCATATCGCGGTCCCCTGAGGAAGCCTATGGCCCGACTGCAATCAGATAAGTTCGAAGGCCTGCAAATGCATCTGGACCTTGTGGAAACCCACGCCAACGATCTTGTCACCCTGGCTTCGCACATCATCGGCCCCGCCAAGCAAGACGCCATGCGTTTAGGAGCGGCCATTCTTGCCGAGGTTGCAGCCATCAAGCAATACGCCATCGCTCTCCGCTCACCATCAGGTTCTTAACTCAGCTCGCCTTCCATTCCCCTACGCTCATGATAAAGTTTCTGCCCTCAAGAGGAGGATTGCGCGATCATGGAGGCCGCAGTCTCGCCGCTCTCGCAGTGGGAAAGTTTCTACGTCATCGTCGGCTCCTCCGCCGGGGCCCTGACCGGACTGCAATTCGTGGTGATCGCGCTGGTCGCGGACATGGAAGCGGCAACCAGCATGCTGGAGATTCGCGCCTTCGGCTCGCCGACCGTGGTGCATTTTTGCGCCTCGCTGCTCATCTCGGCGATCATGAGCGCGCCCTGGCACACTCTTTCCAGCGCCGGCTATGGGCTTGGCGCCTGCGGAGCTATAGGACTCGCGTACGCCATTAGCGTCGTCCGGCATGCGCGCCGGCAGACTGGCTATCACCCGGACAAGGAAGACTGGGCCTGGTACATCATGCTTCCATTGCTCGGATACGCGGCATTATTAGCGTCAGCTGCCCTGCTGCACCGGCATCCTACGCCGTCTTTGTTCGCAGTCGCTGGCACTGCGCTCCTGCTGCTACTGATCGGGATCCACAACGCCTGGGACACCGTGACCTACATGGCCGTAGAGCGCGGGCGCGCGGCAAAGAAAGGGCGAGAGTAGATGATGTGTCGGAGCGCAAGAAAGAGATTCAGCGCCGACTGCACCCGCATGAATGGTAGGCCCGGGGTGACTCGAACACCCAACCCTCGGATTAGAAATCCGATGCTCTTTCCAGTTGAGCTACGGGCCCGTTCTTTAAATTCTAGCATTCGCAAATATTCTCACTCGCCCTGCTCTCACTACTTCTTAATTTTACTTCTGAAATCTTGCGAATATTGCTGAAACCAGCATAGACACTGCTCAGAAACGCTCTTGCAACCTCTTGCTTCCAAGCTTTTCAATCGCGGTATTCAATTTGATCGATTGCGCCATTGACTAGCGAATCTACTCGCTTGACGTAGGCCCCACCAGTAATGCTTACATCCGAATGGCGCATGATTCACTGGATCGGGGTTTCTGGAATGCCAAGCTGGTAAAGATTCGTTGCGAGACCACGCTGGAACTGAAACGTCAGAGCTCGGCTTAGAGGGCGTCGCCTGCGCCACTTTTCGTGCTCCTGCAAAGCCCAAAGCAGTTCAGTAAGCCGCTTCATTCAAAGCTAAGGCTTTGAATGAGAAGCGGTTCGCCGTCAGATTCGTATAGCAACTGTCGTAACGGACGCCATTGCCGCCGCCGCCGCTCCAATCGATTGTTGGGGCGCCGGGAGCAGCCTTGGCGGCAAGCGGATTGCCCGCAGCGTCCAAGGTTCGCGCGACCAGAATGCCCCCGTTAATGGCGCCATTACCGCCACCGTTAGCATTCAAGACGCCAGCACCTATCACCAAGATCACGCCATCATAGCTGAAATTGCCACTCAAGGTCAGAGTTCCAGTGACGAGCAAGATACCGGCGCCTGTGGTTGCTCCTGACATGGTAAGGTCGCCCTTGACCACCGTCACCAGAGGACTAGGATCGCTACCCAGAGGTATTCCAGATTGGTCCCCCGTATACACCTGGTTCGCAGCAGAAGTTACCAGCGAGACGACTTTATTAAGGCCATCGACGGTTTTCCAAGCAGGGTCTAACGTTGTGTTCACGTTCTGCACGTTTGGTGAAGAAGAGCCGCTGCCGGTGTAGTGATCTGGCCGTGGAATAGCAGCTGTAATTGTGGTCTGTGAACTGTCGTCCCACGCGCCTACTCCGGGAAGTGCGGGAGCAGCTGCGCCACCACAACCGCGCTGGTCGGAGCCATCGACAACAAAATTATTAGAGTTAGGAGCGCTGTAGCTGGCGCCAGGGCCATCGAAGGTAAACGGCGATGGCAAAGGGGGTACGGTTACCCTTGCTACCTCCATCTTCAGCATCCTCCTGCCACCCGTTGGCGTGACTGCCAAAGAGGTGAGCATGTATACCGGAGCGTAATTCGGGTTCATCGCGGCACAGTGCGCCGCACCTCCGGCGAGCAAAACTTCGCTCTCGCCGGTCCAGCAAATCTGGGTTCCCAGTGTTGCCAGCGCGCTGCTGTTATTCACATAGTATGGTTCAGACGACCCGTTCCCTTTCAGCGTGACTCGGACCCATTTGTATTGCATTGCCGCAATCGTGTTGGCATAGGGCGCAGTACTGTTCCCAGTCGTGTACCAACCAGCGCCCGCCGGTACGGAGCCGCATGCTATGCCCTGCCCCGGGTTAACCAGACCGAGGCCGGTGTAGTTCTCATGGCACAATTCAGTATCAAAATATGCATTGGCAGCATTCCAGGGCTGCACTACGTCGCCCCCGCCAGATGGATTGAGTAAGTAAAGGACGCCGCCACCTGGGGCTGGCATCTGCGCCGGCAGTGCAAGCGGCGACGGAGCGCTACCACGCATCCGATCACGAACCTCTTCCAAGCCCGCTCTGGCTTCGAAGTACGCCTGCTGGGAAGAGCGGAAGTTGCTGTTAATCCTGGTTTCCGTGTCACCCATATAAATTAGCCCCAGGGCGATTGCAGTCAGGATCAGAAGCGCGAAAAGACACAACAACAAAGCAATTCCACGTCCATTTGCCTCCACGCGTTCCGTCATTTCCTTAACCACCTTCCATCTTGCCCAAGGGCGAAAAAAGTGCACAAAACTGAGTTACCCTTCGAGGCTATCTCTAAAGTTGATGGAGACTGAAGATTACTGTGGTAGATCAGATTTCAAGCGAGGGGTACAAAAGGGAGTGGCGTGTAAGTGGCCGAATCTAAGAGTGCAAGAAATGAGTACTTTAGTTACCTTGCTCCGACAGTAAGTTCTATTTTGCAAACGCTGAGCTACGGGCTTTTGCTGCAAATCCAGCATTACGCCAAGCCGGACCGATTCAGCTTTGGTAATTCGTCCGCGCCACACATGGCCACACCAATCCGCTGTTTTGAAAGGGCGTAGCTTTAGCTACGCCGCCCCACCGCTGCAGGAAAGCGGCTTCAGCCGCTGAAGTAACGTCTTCACCAGGTCCCCATCTCACCGATGTATACTGCGCGGTTATTTGCCGGAGAAAGCGATGCTCACACGCGCCCGCATTGAAGTCTGCCTGATTACCGTTCTGTCACTCGCCACTCTGGCAAGCAGCGCCGTGCCACCAGCCCACGCCCAAGCGCAACCGAAGACCTTCACCGTCGGCACCGCATCCGCCGCTCCCGGCCAGAAGGCAACTGGCTTTCTCGAAGTGCCCGCTGGCGTGGACGCTGCCGCCAACATCCCCGTCGTCGTAGTCAATGGCGCGAAACCCGGCCCGGTGCTGGCGCTGGTCTCCGGCTCACATGGGACTGAGTACGCATCTATCATCGCCGTCGAAAAGCTGATCGCCACACTCGATCCCGCCGAAGTTTCTGGAACCGTGATCCTGCTGCCGCTGGTCAATCTGGCTTCGTTCGAGCAAAAAGTTCCGCACGTCAATCCGGTGGACAACAAGAGCATGAACCGTTTTTATCCCGGTAAAGCCGATGGCACCCAGACCGAGCGCGCCTCCTGGCTCATCACTCATCAGGTGGTTGACCGCAGCGACTACCTGATTGACTACCATGGCGGCGACCTCGATGAGAGCCTCCGCCCCTACAGTTACTGGGCGCCCACCGGCAACGCCAGGCAGGACGCCATCTCCCGCGACATGGTGCTGGCGTTCGGCCTCGACCACATCATCATCTGGACTGACCGGCCCAAAGATCTGAACGCCACCCGTTATCTGGATAACACCTCTTCGGTTCGCGGAAAGCCTTCCATCGCTGTCGAAGCCGGTTATGCAGGCACGGTCGAGCCCGAAGACGTTGCCGCCCTTGCGGATGGCACCTTGAGCGTGATGCGTTATCTGAAGATGCTGCCCGGCACCGCCACCCCGGTTGAACATCCGGTGTGGATCGAGAAGATCGAAACCATTTCCAGCGACCAGCCGGGAATTTTTTATCCCCTGCTGCGTCGCGGAACTTATGTAGCCGCCGGCATGAAGGTCGGCTATGTCACCGATTATTTCGGCAAGACCATCTACGAAGCGCGCGCTCCCGCCGCCGGAGTCATCCTTTATATTTGCGCCGTCCCCTCGATGAAGAAGGGCGATACCATCGCGAACATCGGCGCGGTGGCCGCCAAAGCGCCGTAGGGCGGGGCCACCGGTTTCTGGTCACAATCCGGCCTGACCGGCGTCACAGACACCCGCGTGGCATTCGGATTACTCTCCCCGCAATAACCCAGGTGTCCTATTCCAGTATTACTCCATGTCTTCTTGCTGATTCGGGCCGGCTTCTTTCACGACTGAGGTGCGCCATGCGAGCACGGATGGAATTTGAAGATTGTGCCAACTGCGGCACCACGCACATCTCCGTGGTGCACGTTTCCATGACCCCAGACATCTTGCCCTGGCGCTGCATGCGTTGCAGCCATTGGAACCAGACCGACCCGCGCACCGGACAGATCATCCCGGCCCCGCCGCCCTGGAATGAGCCGCTCGAACAAACGGGTGACTAGCGCGCAGCCTCTGAGGCCGATAACTGCAGCAGCGCATTCTCCACCAGCTTCAGCCCGATCATCCAGCGCTTGTGGGCTTCTTCCTCGTCGTCGCCATACCCCGAAAGATAAAACGTAAAGTAGAAACCCTCGCGATGTTTCGTTTTTGACTCATCCGTTTGGAAGTAGGCGCGTCGCACCACAAATTCAGCCCCCGCAGGAATTTCCGGCACCCGCTTGAGCAACTTCACAAGTTTGGCAGCCAGCCGCTCATGTCCTTTGAACGAAGCCTGCAATTCTTTGGAAGCCGCAAACAAATCTATATAGGACGCCCATTTCCACGTAGCTCCGAAAATTTCGTCTTCGGCGTCCATCTGCTGGGTCGCCCAGGTATCGCACTTGGCAGTCGCGAAAATACTGGGGGCGGAGTTGATGGAAATTAGAAACTCATGCAGAGGCACGCTCTGCTGCGCCTCGGTGACTTTCTCCAATTGCTCGGGGTGGTGCTTCAGGTCGTAGTAACGCTGCGTACCATCGGGCGAGACCCAGGGGACTGCCAGAGTCGGGTCCTCTGCGCCCAGCTCCACCGAGAAGTCAGCCTGCACGCAGCTATCGTAAACGAAAGGTCGCCGCCCGGTCAGAACCGCGTGAGAAATTCGACCGCAGTGCGCTCCGCCCAGCGGCCATCGTAGCCATCCGCCGCAGCTAGGAATCCGCAGTGCCCGCCATGTTTCGTCTCGATCAGATGAATTTTCGGATTCGCCAGCAGCTTGGCCCGCGTCTCCGGCAAAATACGGATAAACGGGTCGTCTTTGGCGTGGATCACCAACGTCGGCGCCGCGATGCGGTCCAGCACCGGAAACGCAGAAGCGCGGCGGTAATAATCGTCGGCATCGGCAAAATTGCAATATCGCGCCGTCACCTGGTTATCGAACTGCCGCAACGTCCGCACACCGCGGAGGCAATCCAGATCGTAGGCATCAGCGAACAGCCGCGCCTTGCGCCGCAGCCGCCGCTTCAGCAACCACAGAAAATGCCACTCATAAACCCGGTTGGCCGGCAGGTGCAGGGCGTCCGCCGAGGGCCCCAGATCAATCGCCGGCGAAACTGCCACCACCGCGCGGAGTTCACTTGGGCCTTCGGTTCCCCACTCCCCTGCCAACTTCAGCACCTGATTGCCGCCCATGGAAAATCCGATCAACGCCAGGCGCCGAAGCTTGTGCTCGCTGATCAGCGCGCGTGTGACCGCATCAATATCGGCAGACAGTCCCGAGTGATACAAGCTCGGCGCAAGGTGTTCGGTTCCACCGCAATTGCGCACGTTCATGCGCACCACATTCATCCCCGCGCTAAACGCCTTGTGGGTTGTTCCGCGCACATAGCTTGATTCGCTGGAGCCCTCAAGCCCGTGCACAATCAAAATCGTCAACGCGGACTGCCGGTCGCGTTGCCAGTGGCAGTGGCATAACACCCGCGCGCCATCCTCCACCTCAAACAGCTGCTCCTCGTGGCCAGGAAGTCTGAGAAATCGCGGAAAAAACGGGTTGGCCAGGGTTTGGCGATGACCCCCTCCCAGTCCTCGCCGGGGGCAGAAGTCCGCTGGTTGGAAGCCTTCCACGGCATTCGTATCCGGCGTCAACACTACAATTTTTTTGGACGGAAACACCACTCGATTCCCTACAATATAGCTGGAGTCACACTGATGCCCATTTTTGAGTACATCTGCAAGCAATGCAACCAGCAGTTCGAAGCTCTGGTTTATGGATCCGAGAAGGCTGAGTGTCCCAAATGCCAAAGCCGCAAGCTCGAACCGCAGCTTTCTGTTTTCGCTGTATCCGCAAAGAGTGGATCGTCCTCTGGCGTTGCTGCCGGCCCTTGCGGCAGTTGCGGCGACCCGCGCGGGCCGGGATCGTGCTCTCTCCCCGATCTTGATTAGCGGCTCTCCGCGTTCATGGCCGAGAAATCTGCAAAGAAAACGACTGCTGTCCTGCTCGTCACCTGCCCCGACCGCAAGGGGCTGGTGGCAGGTATCGCGGACTTCGTCTCCCGCCACGGCGCAAACATCCTGCACACCGACGAGCATACCGATCCCGATAGCAATAGGTTCCTCATGCGCATCGAGTGGGACTTGGCGGATTTCAAGCTCGACATGCACGAATTCTCCCAGCACTTCTCGCCCCTGGCGGACAAATTTCAGATGGATTGGCGAGTGGCCCTTGCCAGCGATCGTCCGCGGGTTGCGATTTTCGTCTCCCGCCTCGACCACTGCCTGGCCGATCTTCTATACCGGCGCCAAACTGGGGAGCTGTCTTGCGAGATACCTCTGGTCATCAGCAATCATGCTGATGCCAAACGCCTGGCGGATTTTTATCAGGTTCCGTTCCATCACATTCCCATTGCCGCGGAGTGCAAGCAGACCTCGGAACAGGCACAGCTCAAGCTCTTACGCGAGAGCCGCATAGATCTCATAGTACTGGCGCGCTACATGCAGATTCTGTCGAACGGTTTTATCCAGCAATTTCCCAGTCGTATCATCAATATTCACCACTCTTTTTTGCCGGCATTCATCGGGGCCAAACCCTACCATCGCTCATTTGAGCGCGGCGTAAAGTTGGTGGGCGCTACCAGCCACTACGTAACCGAAGTTTTGGACGAGGGTCCTATCATCGAGCAGGACATCATTCGCGTGACCCATCGCGACACGCTGGACGGACTGGTGCAGAAAGGCCGCGATCTCGAGAAGGTTGTTCTTTCACGGGCCGTACGCTGGCACGTTGAGAACCGGATTCTGCTGTACGGGAATAAGACCGCGGTTTTTGAATGAACTCTTCGCCGTAACCTCGGCCTAAAACTGAGACTCGTGCGGCGGCCACTGACATGGCATAATTTCGTCAGGCTTTACGGCGGTTGCTAACCACGCTAGGGCGGACATGAGCACACAAGTGGCACCCATCGCGACGACGCTTCCACAACGGTATTACACCGATCCCGAGATGTTTCGCGACGAATTAGAACGTTTTTTCTGTCGGATGTGGGTGTGTGCCGGTCGCGAGGACCAGATCCCAAAGCCCGGGGATTACTTTCTGCGCGAAGTTGCCGGCGAGAGCATCATAATCACCCGCGATCAGAGCGGCGCCGTGCGGGCCTTTTTCAATGTCTGTCGCCACCGCGGCACCCGCATCGTTACCATACCCGAAGGCACTTTCCCTGCGCGGATCCAGTGTGGCTATCATGGCTGGACTTACGGGTTGGACGGAACGCTGGTTTCAGCGCCCCACATGGAGGAGGGCGGCTTCTGCCGCGAAGATTATCCGCTGAACAAAGTTCAAGCCGATCTCTGGGACGGCCACATCTTCATCAATCTTGACGCCGATGCCAAACCACTGCGCTCACAATTGGCTGACCTGCCGCAGAAATTCGCGCCCTGGGGCATGCAGGAATTGCGCTTTCATACGCGCCACTTCTACGAAGTTAAGGCCAACTGGAAGCTGATCATCCAGAACTACAACGAGTGCCTGCACTGTCCGATCCTGCACCATGCGCTGAACAAGCTCACCAATTATCTCGGCGCTGACAACGAAACTCCGCAGCCCACTTACATCGGCGGCGCCATGGGCTTCCGGGGCGGCGCAGAAACCATGAGCATGGACGGCCGGCGGCGTCGCGACTATCTTCCCGGCCTGAGCCAAGAAGACCGGCAAAAGGTGCTCTACTACGCTGTGTATCCCAACCTGCTGCTCAGCTTGCATCCCGACTACATGATGACTCACACCCTATGGCCGCGGGCGGTGGACCGCACCGAAATCATTTGCGAGTTCCACTTCCACCCTCATGAGATGGCGAAACCCGATTTCCAGGCCGCCGATGCCATCAATTTCTGGCACATGACCAATAAGGAAGACTGGGGTATCTCCGAGCTTTCACAGGCGGGGATCAAATCCAGGGCCTACAAACCCGGCCCCTACTCCGAGCGCGAGGGCCTGCTGCACGCCTTCGATGAAATGATTTTGGAACGCGAGCGGGATCCAAAGAAGAACATCCGATAGTACGACCTAAACCGGCTCGGCCAGAACTTTGAGAAGCACAGCTATTACGTTATCCGGATCAGTGCGCTTGGCGACGGCACGAACATAAGGGGGCAGCTGCTGCCACTTTGCAGGATCTTCTACCGTGAGCAGGACCACACTCTTCGCACATACCAGGTGCAGCAGTTCTGGAATAGACCATTCGTCCACGTAGCACAAGCTCTCGTCAAGCAAAACCACGTCCGGACTGTATGCTGCACAAAGGGAAACGCAACTGGCCGCCGAATCGGCCAACATAACAGGAAATTTGGCCTCGTTAGCAGCGGCCAATACTTGAAATAGCCGAGAATCGGACTCGTCCGCGCAGAGAATTGTCCTCTTCTTAGTATTTCTTGTTTTTCTGTATGAAAGGACTTTTGCCGACATGGTCGGATTTAATCTTTGTCAGGACGAACCGGGTCTCGCGCCTTTCGCTGGAAGAAACTCTTTTATACTGGAGTCTGGTCCTTACGCTTGGTTCGATATTCTCTCGCGTTCGTTCCCAGACGTGACCCCGGGTCGATCTCTTTCCCGCTTCCTTTCCATAGCTCTGGCTCGGCGTAGCTGCAACAGCTCATTAGGATCATTGATGACTCTGATGTGGGCCAGCAGCTCCAGCCAGGCCGAGTGTCGTCCTGAAATTCTCGAGCGACACATGCGCTTCATACTCTTGCCTCACCCGTGGTGCTTTGGGAATTGAGGCCTCTCCTTTTGCCGCTTCTTTGAGCATACCTCTCCCAGTAAAAAACGGTGGAAATACTGGGTTCGTATATCGCAACTGCAAAGAAAGCAAAAGTGCAAACCGGAGAACCTTGGGGCAACTAAAGAGTATAATTGCCGTATAGCGTATCCTATGGTATCGCATTCGATCTCGTAGAGGTGATACACGCCTATGGCAAAAGAACCGAAGAATAAACCTAGCCCTTCTATCCTGAAATATCGCCACGTCGCAGTTTCGGGTCTTAGCAGGAACAGACGTGGAAAGCACTACGACTTGATCCAGGGAATTTTTGGTGAACTAGAAACGCTGCCGCCGGGTTCTGCCCTTGAGATTCCGCTTGACCAGATTGGCGGCATCGGACTGGCAAACTTGCGATCGGCTGTCCATCGCGCAACAACCTCCAAGGGAATGGCAATCGAAACCCTGGCGGAGGGAAAGAACTTTTACGTGTGGAAAGCGAAATCGGCAGTCTAAGCTAACGCTCTGGGTTCATTTCTAGTCATGGAACCGGATTCCGGGAGCTGGTGCCATAGCGGGCTGGGTTGCAGTCTCGGTGTCGCTTGAGAGTAGTGGCCACCCCTTGCGCAAAACATATTCCAGCCACGTCCCGGCCGCTTGTGAGGTAAGTACCGCCAGAAGGACCAAACTGGTGTAGCCGACCGCGTTCACGATTCCTGTGTCAAAGGCCACGCTCGCCAGCACGATACCCGGCCCGCCACGTGCATTGGTCGCCACCGCTAGATTCACAATATCGAGGCCGCGAAACCCCGCCAGGCGCGCGCCTGCGCCCACGCAGAGCAACTTGACTGCACACCCCGCAAGCAGCAGGACTGCAAGGACCGACAACGAAAACGATTTGCTCAAGTCCAATTTGAACCCGACGATGGCAAAATAAACCGGCACGAACACGGCGAACGAAAAACGTTTTATCGAATCCAGCGCCTCTGAAAATGTACTGTCGCTCGGAATTGCCAGACCCGCCAGAAACGCCGCGAACACCAAGCTCACTTGCAACCGCGACGCTACCACGCAATAAGTGAACAGCACCAATACTACGTAACCTAACGGAGAAGATGCAGCCAGCAAGTTCCACCACACGCCACTGACCCGCCTAAATAATACGGGTGCAACCGAAAGGCCAATTCCAAAATAGATCACGGTGTAGACGATATGCTTCACAATCTCCGGACGTGGCAAAACGGCCGAGGTCGCCAATGCGGTTGCAATTGCCAGGGCAGCCCACAGTACCGTGTCTTCAATAACCGCAACCCCCAGCACCAGGCGCGCAAAACGCGTGTGCAGTATCTTCAAATCAAAGAAAATGCGTGAGATGACCGGTATGGACGTCACCGCCACGGCGATGCTGATCACCAGGAGCAACGCCAGGTGCTGGTTGGCTCGTCCCATCAGCGCTTGCAGAGGCAGCCATGGGCTGGCAAGCATCACCAGAAGAAAAGGCAAGCCGGTTCCCACGCTCGCCAGCCAACCGATCTGGCGCTGGTCTTCCCGGCAGAATAGATTTCGTACTTCTGCGCCGGAAACGAACATCAACAACAACAGCCCGAGCCAATACACCATTCCGAGCAGTTGAGCATTATGTCCCGAGGCGGCAGTAGCTGGTCCAAGTTCAGAAAAGATGGTTGCTGAGACTCGGGGCGCCAGATGTCCCAGTAAAGATGGGCCCACAAGAATTCCGGCCACGATTTCACCGACTACGCGAGGCTGGCGCAGCCTCTCGAAGAGGTAGCCCATCAGATGCGCTAAAGCTAAGAGAACAAAGAGCACTACTAGAAAAGATCCGACTTGAGCCTCAGACATGAACCCCGGTCCCCAGCGCCCATAGGCAGAAGGCGCAGGTAGTTGGGATGAATTCCACTGCTCAGCTGATGCCCGGACGGGGTGATTAGAGTTGCCTCTTAGCTCGCGCCGGTGGCAGCCACCGTCATCGAAGCTGCCCACAACCGCAGCCCACTATGCAGTACATTATTGTGGGAGATTGATTATGGCCAATGCCGCTATTTCGGACCTAGCCAACAAAACCTGCGTCCCTTGCCGGGGAGGCATTCCGCCGCTAAAAGGCGCGGAACTGGAGACGCTCCAAAAACAGGTGCCCGGCTGGAAAGTAGTGAACGAGCATCACCTCACCCGCAACTTCGAATTTCCGGATTTCAAGAGCGCGCTGGACTTTGTCAATAAGGTCGGGAACCTGGCCGAACAACAGGGACATCACCCCGATATCCTGTTGAAGTGGGGACAAGCCGGCATCACCACCTGGACCCACAAAATTGATGGCCTCACGGAGAGCGACTTTATCCTGGCGGCGAAAATCGACCAGCTGAAATAGCGATTACTGGCACCCGCCTTGGCCGGGACTACTCGGGCTTACGGAACAATTGCTGCTGCCATTTCGCAGGAAGAGAGCGATCGCGGCGCCGCTGCCCCCCGCAGCTCCCAACAGGATACCTCGGTTTCGGGAGAACAGCGGCGCACCCCTGCGCCGCTTGCGAGTTTGCACCCGAGGATCCGCCATCGTAACGTTTTTGCCTGCAGGCAGGTCGGTGCTGGTTACACCATCCTTAATGGTTAGGTTGCCCTCGCGGGCAACGATCAGCACATTCTCTCCACTCTCGGTCACTTCAAACTTTGCATTTGTTTCGGCGGGCGAAATCTTCAACTCCCCCAGCCCCGCGGACAGTCCGTTGGTAGTGGAGATCACCAGGCTGCCTCTGGTCATCTCCAATAGAGATCCGGAAAATTGAACCTCCGAATTGGAGAGCACCAGCACCGCGGACCCGGGCAGCGTAATATTCGCGATTCCGTTTGCCTCCGTCCGCACTCGGTCGCCGGGAAAAAGAGCTGAGGACCTGACAACTGCCGATCCATTCACCCACGTAGAACCACTGGGATACAAAATTGCGGCTTTAGTATCGCTGCTCCAGGCTGAGCAACTAAGAACTAAGATTAATACGCCACAGGGAATGCCGACGCGCATGAGATCTCCCACAGATCACTCTAAGTTCGAAGCCTGTCCCTGGTCAGTGACAAGGCGGATGCAGGGCCAAGACTGTACGGACTGATTCCAAAATGGGCGCTGAAGGCCAGGGACCTAAAGCAAAATATCATGGCCTATTTGTAATTGACTGACACTACCTGGTTCGTGCCGCCTCCATCGGAGTTGTAGGTGACTTCTACTTTGTGCCCGGTCGGCATTTGGTTCCGCAGATCGCCCTCAAACGCGATGATGCGGATTGATCGTGAGCCATTCGGCCTCAAGCTGACAATAGACTTATCTGCCTGCCCCACGTGACTTTCGAAAAATTGTACGGCTTCCACCAGTCCGCGTTCGGTGCGAACCCCCGGGGAACCTACTCCAAAGCGAGCTCCCGGCTGCCCGGCCGCCGCTCGGCCTCTGCGGAGTTCAAGCATCACGTTGAGCCCGAAGACGCCCGAGATGGTCAGCAGGATGATCGTGTAAAACAGATTGTCTACGGTGAGGTCCAAACCTTGGGAGAAGATATACGCAATGCCCAACAACGGTGCGAAAGCCAGCGCAAGGGACACGATCAGCACGGTTGATTTTCTCTCCTGAATGGGGGTGTCCGCACAGCTATTCCATTAAAATAATAAATTCGTGGCTGCGCAATGCGGAAACGCGAGCTCTGCTCTGAGGATGGAATGTTAAAACAAAAAGGTGCGTCGTTACCCGAAGTCGTGATTGTCCTGGTGCTGGCTATGTTGCTCGCGGCCGTCATCATCCCCAGAGTGCTCAATTCCAAAGTCGCTGCCAATGAGGCTTCGGCAGTCGGCAACGTGGATGTTATCACCATGGCACAGGAATCGTATAAGAGTGCTTATCCACATCTGGGATACGCTGCGTCTCTCTCCGATCTGGCCCCGCCTAGCTGTGCAAAAAAACCGTGCGCACCCACTCCTCAACACGCTTGTTTGATTGACTGCGCCTTACCGGCAGCCACTGCTGCTTCCAAAGACGGCTATTTTTACAATCTGTCGCCCGGCAATAATCCCGTTACCCTGCCGCGCAAGCGTTATGTTGTCGCCGCAACCGCAGCCATCCCAGCCAAAACCGGGAACCATAATTATTGTGCCGTTGAGGACCGCCGCATTCGTTACACTCAACCCCAACAAGCCACCTCCGTTAGTTCAATTAGTTGGTCGAATTGCCGAGCATTGCCGGTGATGCCATAGAATTGAGTTACCGCAAGCGACACGCGATCCAGAACCTCGTGGGCTGCTCTTTGCGGTAAAGCCATATTATGAATCCAGTGGCCAATCAGGAGAGATCTCCTTTTAAAGTGGGAACCGCACCCCGCACTATGCCCCCTGGAATACCCACTCGCCTGCTCGAATATCTCCGGACTCCGTGGGTGGTCGTGATGGCCGCATTTGGATATCGGCTGTTTTACATTTTCCAGCACCACCTCGACGACCTTCCCACCGCTTTTAACCACATGCTGTTTGGCTATGAGGTCGGAAGAATTGCCAGTTCTGTCGCGTCCGGCCACGGGTTCAGCTCGCCATTCCCCGGATGGTCCGGGCCAACTGCGTGGCTGGGGCCGGTCTATCCTCTGCTGCTCGCTGCCGTATTCAAGATTTTCGGCGCCTACAGCCACTCCTCCGCGGTCGCGATTCTGACCATCAATTGCGTCTTTGCAGCGCTCACCGGCCTCACCATTTACCTGATTGGCAAAGAACTCTTCGGTCGGACAGTGGGCCTTTATTCGGCCTGGGCGTGGGCCCTGATTCCCTATTTCGTCGCCTGGAGCTCGTGGATCTGGGAAACCAGTTTGGCGACGCTGCTGCTGAGCTTGGCCTTCCTGATTACTTTGCGCCTGGAACGCAACCCACAACTTCGCACCTGGATCTGGTGGGGATTCTTGTGGGGCTTCATTGCTCTCACCAATGCGGCCGCACTGTCCTTTCTGGCAGTTTCGGCGTTGTGGTTGTGGTGGCGCCTGCGCCGTACTCGTCCTCTTTCTCGATTGGCCTTCGCTGGACTGGTTTTTGTTGCCGTGGTCTCACCTTGGGTAGTGCGAAACTACGTCGTTTTCGACAAATTCGTTTTTCCGCGCAGCGATTTTGGCGAAGAGCTCTACATGGGCAACCACGAAGGGTCAGAAGGCCTGTGCATGTTTTGGGACCATCCGGTATGGAACACCTACGAGATGGCGCGTTTTAGCCAGATCGGCGAACTAGCTTATGTCGCGGAAAAAGGAACTATCGCCCGGCAATGGATCGCGGCCAATCCAGGCCGGTTTGCCGTGCTCACTCTTAAGCGGGTGGGATTTTTTTGGTTTGATATCCCCGAACAAGGCCGAATGGCCAAGCGCTTCGGCATGGGGTCCCGACATGCCCTTTTCTTCGGTTTTGCATTGCTGTCTTTTTGGGGATTGGGGGTGGCGTTTCGCGAGCGCCACTACGCCGCGCCTTTGTTTGCAGGACTGTTTCTGATTTATCCCTTGGTCTATTACATCACCCACTCGCATCCACGGTACCAGCATCCCATCACACCGGAAATGCTCTTGCTGAGCGTTTATCTGCTAGTGGTGGCTGCATACCAGCCGACCCGGCTCCCGCGAAAGCGGCTACCAGGTTTTCAGGCGACAAATGCAACCGCTAAATCCGCGCCACGTGGAGAATCACTAACCGCGAAAGTTCCGCAAAGATAGTCGGGAAAAACCCAAACGTCATGCGGCCGATTCTGGCTTCTCTCGCCAATCCAGGATTTCCTTTAACCCCTCTTGGCGGCTGTGCTCAAAAAGACGGACCAGGTGACGATTATGTTCGAACTCATGAATGTCCGCCCACACCTCGGCTTGCCAGCTCTTGCCATGGCTTGAGGACTCGCCGCAGGTGGCACAACGGGTGTACAGCTTGGAGACATGCCGGGGAACGATCGGCTGGGGCGATTCCGGTAACTCCACGAAGATGACCCGCACATCTTCGATTTCGTTGTTCTCGCCGATCTCATGCTCGTAGCGGAGCAGGTAACAAAAGCCCAGCTTGCGGGCTTCCACTTCCGCTTCCAGGCGGCTGGTAAACGGCCCGTACTCGGCGCGGGTGTGGTCAATAGTGTCGCATGCCATCCAGAAGGTTTCTTTGTAGGCCATTCGTACCTCGGGAGATCGTGTGTCCATGCCAGAATGCGCGCATGGGCAGCTTCGCAGTTTGCAATTCTGCTGCCGGGACGAGCGTCGCGAAGTGTTCTGAATTCAGCGGTCTGCAACCACAAGGTGCTACGCGGTTGCAAGCTTTTGCGCAGTATCGGCAAGGCTGAGAAGCGCCCTCTCCTCTGACCCGTCATCCCACGGGGATTCCGGTGACCACAGTAACCTTTCTAACCGCGGCTTACCCTTGGATTGAGGATTTTTAGCGCGAACAGACCTAGATTCAGGGCGTAGTCACAAGGAAGGCCAAACAAGCTTTAGCAGATGTCCCGCACGGCTTCCCAGCGCACTGCCGTCGTCGCACCCAAGGATTGCAGGGAGCGCTCCAGCGCGGCCAGGAGATCGGGATGGCAAAAGGGCTTGGGGATGAAGTCTTGCGCCCCAATCAAGAATGCGGCCATGGTCTTACGCGGATCGGTCACGCAAGAGCACATAATGACCTTCAAATCCGGCTCGTAGTCGAGTAGCTCCTGCAAGGTCTCCAGCCCGTCCATTCCCGGCATGTTGATGTCCAGCAGGACGACGTCCGGCGACAATCCCGACTGCACTCGCCCCAAGGCTTCCCTTCCGCTGGTGGCTGTTTCCACGTCGTAGCCGTGCATTTCCAGGAGGGTGCGTAAGTAACGGAGCATGGCGTGATCGTCGTCAACCACTAAAACAGTCCCTGCTGCCGGCGATTCACTTCCGTGGGTTGGCATTGAGTCTCCTTCAAACCTTGGGTGCTGCCAGTTTCCCGAGGTGGCGATTGCAGCAAATACGGTGCACGAATTGGTGTGTCCTTTACCCTGCTCACCGTACCATCGTCAAGCACTTTATGTGCGTTTTAAGGCCCTTCAGCTTGAGCCATATGCGCGCCACCCACAGCCGCCTGCCGGAAAATGGTGCATATTCGCATGCCGATCTCCTTCAGCGCTGCCGCCAAGCCGATATTCAGCGTCCAATATCGCTCGCATACGATTTGCCCATCACACTTCGACCTGTGAATAACCAGCCCAAAACCAATGCCCTCGGGGCTTGGCGATGGGCCGCCTCATTCCTGCTCGGTCTGCCTCAACCCTTAACCGGCGGGTAGAAGTGCCTGTGGGCGCCGCTTTACCTCTCGCCCGGTTACCGTCCTGCGGCAGCCTGCTTGGCAGGTATCGTCTCCCGCGTCTTGGCTTCAGGCACTGCCTCGTCCATAGTTTCCTTCCACGTCCCACCACCGTGGTTGGCGATGTAAAGCGCCAACTCCAGCCGGCTCCACACCCCCAGCTTGTCAAAAATCACCCGCAGATAATTCTTGATGACCTGTTCCGTGGTGCCCACCGAATGGCCGATCTCGCGGTTGGTCATGCCCTCCCATACCAGCGAGGCCACCTCCACCTCCCGCGGGGTTAACCGATTGCGTGATTGCATTGCAGTTGCTCCTTCCATAAAAGCGCCGTCGCCAGCTTCACTCGCTTGCGGCCGCCGGTGATCCCCGCCCGCTGGAACAACGACCGCAAATGTTGCTTGACAGTGCGCGGACTTATTTTCAATTCGTCGGCGATTTCCTTGTTGCTGCAGCCTTCCAGCAAGAGCTGCAGAATCTGTTCGTCCCGCCGTGTGACCGTGAACTCCGTGAGAGTAATCATTGATCTGCCCCTCAGTAATCATCGTTCCATCTGCCGATAGCTTGAATCCGCCTCGTGATCTGCATTCCCGCATATCCAATTGCAACTCATCGTCCAAACGTGCGCGGGTGTCGGCTGATGCCGGGGGGCCGTTCGTTGCTATGACTTGCAAGCACCGAATGGCATTGCGGAACAATCGTGCCCAGACTAGAAGATTCTAATGTTCCCGTATCGAAACAGCCTGCTTGAGAACGTGGGTTCTGTTTGGGATACCGATTCCCATTTCAGGCGGAGGACGGGCAACTCTCCTGGCTCGCAGGCTCCTTAGGGCCTACAGAAAACCGACTGGCCTTGACCTACTTACCTAAATTTTAAATACGGTCTTCCCCTGATTGATCCAGAGTAGATGCCCACCTACCTTCACCTCACTTCAAAAAATGAGGGACTTCATGCCGCCATCAAGAATGTTGTTTGCCGCCGTTGCTTTCTTACTATTTCTCATTGCACCCGCTCTGCTTTTGGCCGGTTCAGTCACCATCGTCTCTCCCAGCTCCAGCACCACCAGCTCACCCGTCCATGTGGTGGCAGACTTCCAGCACTCTTCTCCCATCGTCGGCATCAAGGTTTACATTGACCACGTGGGATTCGCCCAGGCGAACGCCACCCCGCTTGACACCCACTTCACCATGGCAGAGGGCACTCATCTCCTTACCGTGAAAGCCTGGCAGGCCAATGGCACAGTGATCGCCTCCTCCAAATATGTAAACGTCTCCAACGGCTCCCCGCCGCCGGACACCGTTCCCAGCGGCGCATTGGTATTTAGGAAAATTGAGGAGAGGTCCGGGTGGTATACCTACCCCGACCAGGGGCATCCCATCTGCAGCACCAAGCCGAAGCTGGTCTCAACCCCATCCCTAGATGGAATCTCGGGAATGTTTTTCCTGGGGCCGCAGGGGCAATTCAATAATTGTCTGTGGCCGATTTCCCTGGGCTCAAGCACGACCGCGACCCATTTACAGATGGACGCGCATTACCGCCTCAGCAACCCCGCCTACTCACAGGGGGTGGAGTTCTCGGCCAACCATCACATCGGGACCAGGTGGTACAAGTTCTCCGTACAGTGCTCGTATAGCAAGGGCATCTTCAGCGTGTTCGACGTTCCCGCCGGGCACTGGTCTCCCACCAGCATCCCTTGCCGCCGTCCGGCTACCGGCAGCTGGGACCGCCTGACCGTGCAGGCTGCGATCATCAGCGGCAGAGCCGTCTTCCAGTCGCTGACCTTGAACGGAGTGAAGTACACCATCAACAAGTCTTTTGCCCCGGTCAGCAAGGGCAGCTCTTACAGCATCGGTGCGCACTTCCAGATGAACGGAGACGTCTCCGCGCACGCCTACCAGGCCTACGTGGATCAGTTCACGGTCTCCGCCTGGTAACCGCGCCTTACCGAGGCCGGGCGCCCCAGGTCTCGCGGTTTTCGAGACCTGGGAGACTCCCGACCCCAGGCATTTTCCTCAACACATCATTACTCCGGTTACTTTGCGGGTTACTCACAACTTACTAATATGGCGGCGTGAGGACTATTTCATACGTGTGCTGCCTTGCGGTCGCGCTCGCCTGCGCGCTGTCGTGCCACATGATGGCGCAGAGCGCTCTTGCCGACGACTACGTCAAGCCCGTGCCGGTATTTTCCGGCTCTCTCGGCTTCGTTGACACGGTTACCGGCGGACACACGGTCCTGAACCCGATGTTCGCGCCCGTCGTGCTGGCGCCCATCGGCGAGCGCTGGCTGGTGGAGTCGCGCGCCGAATTCAAAGGCGAGTACCAAAGCACCAACGGCTCCTTCGGCGGCAAGGTTGAAAAAGAAATTGATTACCTGCAGCTGGACTACTTGGCGAACCGCTACGTCACCGTCAGCCTCGGCCGCTTCCTGACCCCGTTCGGGATTTACAACGAGCGCCTCTATCCCATCTGGATTCGCGACCTGCAGACCACGCCGATCATCTTTCCGCTCGCCACCGGGTCGAGCGATGGCGCCATGTTGCGCGGCGGATTCGAGGCGCTTCCCGGTTTGAATATCAATTACGCGACATATTTCTCCACCCTCAGCACGGTAAACAAGTTTGAGTCCGACCGCCTGTTCGGCGGCCGTTTTGGAATCTTCCTGCCGCGTCCGCGAGTAGAAGTTGGCTTCTCTTTGCAGCACCTTCTGCAGGAAGGCCGCACCAACGCCTTTGGGTTCCACTTTGAGTGGCAGCCGCGCGACATGCCCTTGGACACACGGGCCGAATATGCGCGCTCCAATAACGGCAGCGGTTACTGGCTGGAGAGCGCCTATCGTCTTTCCGATCTGCCGCAGTGGAATGGCAAGCTCCACCGCGTGCAGTTGGTGGGCCGCCTGCAACAGTTCTTTACTGGCGAGAATTTGGCCGACGCCGCCGAATACGGGCTACCGCCTGTAAATGCCAAGCAAGCCGAAATCGGCGCCAACTACTTCTTCAAAGATGGCCTGAAAGCCACCACTAGCTTCGGACGCCAATTCAGCTCCGCGGGCAATGCCAACATCTGGACAGTCGGCATCGCCTATCGCTTCGCCTTGCCCATCGGGAGCGCCCAATGAAGCTCAGCGCAGCGCTTCTCATTTTCGCGGTGATTCTGGCCGAAACTCCTGCGGCGCTGCCTCAGTCACGGCGCGCCACCGCCAGCCCCAAGAGCTCCAACGTCCAGAGAGCGGTTCACCCCCGGCGCTCGCGCAAGATTGTCGCGGAAGACGAGTTGCGCATTCAAGGCGAACAACGTTTCGGCACCAACTGCGGACGGTGCCACATGCCACCGCACAAGTTTCCGCCACGCATGATGGCCACCATCGTCCGTCACATGCGAGTACGCGCCACCCTCACCGAAGACGACATGCACCTCATCCTGCGCTATATGACGCAATGAACTGCCGGAACCAACATGGGTGCGCAACGAAAATACCGTCGCCTGATGACCGCCGCGGCCGTGGCTCTGGCGTGCCTCTGCACCCGTCCGATACGCGCTGATCTTCGCATTATTGAGATCGTTGCCGATTACGACAGCCGCTATCGCATGCCGGGCGTCTCAAAGCCAGCGATCACCGCTTTTCCCGGCGAGGACCTTCTGCTGCGCATAACGGCGCGCAAGGCCTCTACCATGAATCGCGATGGTTCCATTCACGGTTTCACGCTGCTCCGCTCCAAAGATCGCAGCCGGGTTCCCGGATGGGACTTCCTTCTAACGCCCGGTACACAGGAAATTGCCGCACGTGCTCCGATGGAACCCGGCGATTACGAAGTGGTGTGTACCGTCATCTGTAGCCAGGACCACGAAGGCATGCATATGAAGTTCACTGTTCTGGCCGCTGGCTCCGAGCCGGTCGTTGGCACGGATGGTGTGTCCGCCCATCTCGTCCTCGGCCCGGTTCAGGCATTTGCCGGCGAAATCGCCGACACCCAATGCGCCCTGAATGTTCACTCGCTAACCCGCTCTCATCAGGAAATGATCAAAGCCAAACAGATGGGGCCCGACGCTCCCTCGTGCGCCCGCTACTGCGTGCGCCACATGGGCGGCTCCTTTGTGCTTATGTCAAAGAAAACGGTTTACCGTCTCGACGACCAGGTCAAAGCGGAAACGTTTGCGGGAAAGAAAGTTCACGTCAGCGGCTCGCTCGATTCCACTACCAACACCATCCACCTGGTTGACATTGCCGCAGAGTAGATTCGGGCCCTGTGGACGTGGTACCTTCCAGTCCAGGTGGAAACCATGAATCGCAATGCTCGCGTCGCAAGCATTCTTTCTCTGCTGCTATTGTTGTCGCTGGCTGTGGCTGCCAGCGCGAAATCGGAAACGGCAACCGTGAAAGGCTACGTTCTGGACTCAGCGTGCGCCTTCACCAAGAACCTGGACAAGCCGATCAGCAAATCGTGTGCTCGCGCCTGCGCCCGGGCGGGCTCCCCGTTGGTGCTCCTGACGGATGATGGAACGATTTATTGGCCCATCGCCAATACCACTCCAGCAACCGGACAGAACAAGCGACTAGTGCCGTTTGCCGGCCAAAGGGTGATCGCGAAAGGCGAGGTGTTCGAGCGCAGTGGGTCGCGTGCGATCGTGATTGATACCATCGAGGCAGAGCACGGGAAATAAATAGCGCAACAACTTTCCCTCCAGCGTCGCCGGAGCGCCCGCTAGCTGGTGACCACGATCTTCCTCTCCGACTCTCCCAACCTTTCAATCGCGATCTCTACATCGCGCTCACGCCTGAAGCGCGAAAACTTTTCTCCCCACTCGATCAGCAACACAGCGTTTTCTCCCCGCAGATCATCCAGGCCCAGGGTCTCCAGCTCGCGAGGCGTATCAACCCGATAAAGGTCAATGTGATAGAGATCCACTTTCGGGCCGCGATACTCGTGCACCAGCGTAAACGTCGGACTGGTCACGTCGTCTTCCCTGGCCGCCGCGAAGGCCTGCGCGACGCCTTTCACCAGAGTGGTCTTGCCCGCACCCAAATCGCCCCGCAGCAGCACCAGCTTCGGCGGAGAGAGTATTTTTGCGAGCGTGTGTCCAAACGCAATCGTCTCCTCGGCCGAATGGGTAACGATCTCGCGGATTGAAGTTGTCTCCTGCGGCATATTTGTCGAATCGGGTCAGGCCTGGAAGCGAACGGTCCTGCTCTTGGCGGCCTCGCGAGTGCGGCGGAAGGCTTCCGGCAGAGCGCCAAGCAGATCGGTCGCAACCAACGAATTTTCGCCAGTATCGTCGCAAGCCACGTCACCGGCCAAGCCGTGAAGGTAAACTCCCGCCAGGACCGTCGTCCTACTTCTGTCTCCCTTTCCGCTTCTCTCTTGCGCGAGCATGCCGGCTAACAGGCCGGTGAGAATGTCTCCCATGCCGCCCGTCGCCATGCCGGGATTCCCGGTAACGTTCACCCAGACCTGGCCATTGGGCTCCGCAATCAGCGTGCGATGCCCTTTCAACACCAGCAACAGTCTGTGCTCAGCAGCAAATTTCCGAGCAATGCCCAAGCGGTCCTTTTGAATGTCTCCAGTCTTCACTTGCGTCAAACGAGCCATTTCACCTGGATGTGGGGTGAGCACCAGCGTGTGTCTGCTGCCATCGAGAAGTTGTGAGCTACCTTCGAACGCGTTCAGGCCATCGGCGTCTAGTACCACAGGCACGTCAGTATCTCGTACCAGCATGCGCACCGTTTCTGCAGTTTCCGGATTGCGCGATATCCCCGGCCCAATCGCCAGCAAAGTCTTGCCTTCGACAATGCTTTCCAGTCGCCCCAACGCGCGCAATGAGATCGTTCCCTCTTCCGTTTCTTCCAGCGGTTCGGTCATCAACTCCGGCGCAAAGCCTGCAACCATCGGCAACACCGACCGAGGAGTTGCGACCGTCGCCAGCCCAGCGCCCGCGCGTAACGCCGCCATTCCGGCCATAGCAGCCGCGCCCGACTTGCCTAATGATCCTCCGATTACGAGTACGTGCCCGAACATCCCTTTATGAGCGTCCCTGGGACGCGGCTTAAGGGCGGCCGCAAGGTCGCGCGGCGTGATCATTTCCAAATTCAGCGAGGATTGGATGGCCTCATCGGGTGACCCGATCGGAGCGATAACCACCACGCCCTGCACCAGCGAACTGAAGACATGCACCAGCTTGGGCGCGGTGAAGGTCACGGTGCCACACGCCGGAACCACCGGGTGGCCGGACTCCGATCCCGAATCCATGGCATCAGCATCGGCGCCGGAGGGGATATCAACTGCGACAATCGGCGCGTGAACCTCCGAAAATCGTCTGATCGCCTCCGCGTAGAGCCCTTGCACTGGAGGTCTGAAACCGGTGCCGAGGATCGCGTCGATCAGCAAATCGCATTCAAACACGGCTCGCGCCTTGGCGCTCGTGAGTTCCTCACTCGAACGCGCCAGGATCGACGATACCGGCAGCTTCTTAAACATAACGGCGGCATCGCCGCGCAACTCGCCGGGATCGGCCAGCAACAGCACCTGCACTTCCCTGCCCGCCTCATGCAGCTTGCGAGCCGCAACGTAGCCATCGCCACCATTGTTGCCTTTGCCGCAAACCAGGCCGATGCGGTTCCGCTCGGGGTAGTCGGAAAGGACAAAGTCCGCCACCGCCGTCCCTGCATTTTCCATTAGAGTGAGGGATGCTATTCCGAATCGCTCGGTGGTGATGCGGTCGATTTCGCGCATCTCGGCCGCGGTAACGATTTTCATGGGTGCATCTGGGACGTCGCTTCAAGCTTGCGCAGGCCCGCGGGCTGCCCCATGGCCACCAGATAGTCGCCGGGTTCGATGCGATCATCCGGTGCAGGATTGAAGTGCAGGTCCTGGCCTGCGTGTTTGATGGCAAGCACGATCACGCCCAGTTCCTGGCGAATTTTGGATTCCTCAATGCTCTTACCGGCAAAAGGCGAGCGCTGGTCAACAAAGATTTCTTCGATCTCCAGCCCCATCTTGCCGTGTCGCGCCGTGGCAATGTCGAGGAAATCAAGAACGTTCGGCCGCAGAAACGACTGCGCAATCCGGTGGCCGACAAACGTGTAGGGTGAGACCACCGAGTCAGCGCCCGCAGTCAACAAGTGTTTCTCGGCATCTTCTTCGCTGGCACGTGCGATTATCTTCAGCCGCGGATTCATACCACGCGCGGTAAGCACAATATAAATGTTGGTTGCGTCCGTGGTGGTCGCCGCCACCAGTCCGCGGGCGTGCTCAATGCGCGCCTGTCGTAACGTGGCTTCCTGGGTGGCATCACCAATGATGGTTGGCCATTCCCCGACGTAGCGCTGGGCCTTGGGTTCGTTCTGCTCGATGATCACAAAGGGGGCTGGCTTGCGTGCCAGCTCGCGCGAAGCGCTGCGGCCCACACGTCCGGCGCCGCAAATGATGTAATGGTCGGAAAGGCGGCTGATCTCACGTTCCATTCTGCGCTTGCCAAAGAAACTCAGCAGCTCGAATTCTAGCAAAGCCTGGGTGAGCGCCCCGATCGCCAAAAACACCAGCGAGACACCCATCAAAATCAGTACGACATTGAAAATGCGACCGGCGTGTGAAAGCGGATGGACTTCCTGATACCCAATGGTCGTGAGCGTGGTAACAGTCATGTACAACCCGTCGAACCACGGCCAGCCCTCGATAAAGTGGAAACCGGTCATGCCCAGAAGCGTCACCATCACCAGGGCGATGCCAACCAGTTTGAGATTGTGAAAGGCCTTCATGGAAGCGGCTTCGACGGGCAGCCTTGCGGCGGCTCTATCCGCGAAAGGACTATAAAACAAAACGGCCCTCCGCGTATCTGCGGAAGGCCGAAACCCAAAGAGTAACCGAACTCAGTCTGCCATGGTTGGCGCACGTTTGGGCTCAGACGAGTTCGCCAAAGCTTGTACCCTGCTGTGATGCCGGCTGTAGGTGAAATAAACCACCAGGCCAATGACCAACCAAACGATCAGCCGTGCCCAGTTGACCCATCCCAGCTTGTACATCATGTAGCCATTGCTGATGATGCCCAAAATCGGCACCACAGGCACCCACGGAGTTCGGAATGGCCGAGGCTGGTCCGGATTCGTCCGACGCAAAAGCAGTATCGCAATGCAAACGATCACAAAGGCCAGCAAGGTTCCGATATTGACCATCTTTCCTATGTCATCAATGGGCGTGACGCTGCCCACGATTGCCGCCAGTAAACCGACCAGAATCGTGTTTTTCCATGGGGTGCGAAATTTGGGGTGGATTGCGGCAAAGAAGCCCTTCGGCAGCAGCCCGTCATTGGCCATTGCGTAGAGCACGCGGGTTTGTCCCAGCAACATGACCAGCATCACGCTGGTCAAGCCGGCGAGCGCCCCCAGCGTAATGATGTGAGAAGCAGTGGTGAGCCCGCGATCAAGAAATGCACGTGCAATCGGGGCCTCGATATTGACCTCTTGCCACGGCACCATGCCGGTGAGCACTGATGCCACCAGGATGTATAGCCCTGTGCATACCAACAGAGACGTGATAATCCCAATCGGCAAATCGCGCTGCGGATTTTTGGCTTCTTGCGCGGTTGTAGAAACCGCGTCAAATCCGATATAGGCGAAGAAGATATAAGCCGCCCCGGCCCCGATCCCAGAGAAACCGTAGGGAGCGAATGATTTCCAGCTGTGACCCCAATTCGAGGGGTCCACATACTTAAACCCCCAAGCGATCACGAAGAGCACCACCGAAACTTTGATCGCGACAATCACCGAGTTGAAACGGGCGCTTTCCTTGATACCGATAGCCAGAATAGTTGTGATGACCAGGGCGATCACAAACGCCGGCAAATTGAAACCGAATTCGTGCCCAAAAATCCTTGGAGCCGCCAGCATGTCATGCGCCCGCTGCACCAGCTCCGGAGACTGCGACGAGATGATCGTCCCCACTTTAGCCAAAAACGCTGAGGTCCCTGGTACCAGCGTCGGATCCGAAGCTTGCGCCATTTGGCGGGCGACCACGTTCTCGGCGGTGCGGAGAGCCGTCCAGTGGTCATAGGCCAGCCAGAGCGGCATTTTGAGGTGGAAAATATCCAGCAGCTCGATGAAATGATTGGACCAACCTGACGAAACCGTGCTCGCCCCCATAGCGTATTCAAGAGTCAGGTCCCATCCAATAATCCAGGCGAACAGTTCGCCGAGAGTGGCATACGCGTAGGTATAGGCGCTCCCGGCCAGGGGGATCATGGCCGCGAACTCTGCATAGCAGAGACCGGCGAAGGCGCATCCCAGTCCGGAGAGTACGAACGACAACATTAGCCCCGGCCCAGCGTAGTGCGCGCCTAGCCCGGAGAGTACAAAGATGCCGGCTCCAATAACCGCCCCTACACCTAGTGCGGTCAATTGAACCGGGCCCAGAGTTCGTCTAAGAGTGTGCTCGCCCGCTTCTCGCGATTCTTCAATCAGCAACTGGAGCGGTTTTCGTGCCAGCAGATTTGCCACGCTATTGGTTTCTCCTTGGCAGTTAAGCCGATGGACCTGTGGCCATTTCACCCGAGCGCCGTGACCACAGGAAGTACACGGGAATCCCTATAAGTACGATGATCAAACCTGGCCAAGTGAACTGGGGCTTATACCGCAATAGTACGATATCTATAAAGACCGCGAAAACTATGTAAATAGCGGGCAGGACCGGGTACCCAATGGCTCGGTAGGGTCGCGCCGCATCAGGTTGTTTCCAGCGCAGAACAAAGAGCGAGCCGATGGTCAGAATGTAGAAGATCAGCACTGCGAAAACGATGTAGTCAAGCAGTTGGCTGTAGCTTCCCGACAAACAAAGAACGCAGGTCCAGATTGCCTGTACCAGCAGCGATACCGCGGGAGTCTTGTAGCGAGGATTCAGCCGGGAGACGCTGCGGAAAAAGAGCTTGTCCTTGGCCATCGCATAGTAAACCCGCGCGCCCGCGAGAATCAGGCCATTGGCACAGCCGAACGTGGAGAGCAGGATCGCCACCGCCATCAGCGCGCCGCCGGTATTGCCGAACATCTGCTGCATCACCGCGGTACCCACCCGATCTTCCGTAGCGTACTGAATACCGCGGGCGACCACCGTCGTCCCGTGAGGGTCCCCGACGAGAGGCAGTACCATCAGGTAAATAAAATTGGCCGCAATGTAGAGCACGATCACAACCCCGGTACCAAGCGCCAGTGAAAGCGGCAGGTTTCGGCTTGGGTTCTTTACCTCAGCCGCCGTGAATGTGACGTTGTTCCAGGCGTCGGCAGAGAACAACGATCCTGTTTGGGCGATGGCCAGAATGGTCAGAGTGCCGACGATTGCGATCGGACCATCCACCCCCACCTGCACCGCATGTCGGGCGTGTAAGCCGGCGTTCATCCAGAAGTTGGAGAAGTTGGCGGCAATGGCTTGTGGGTTGCGACCTATGAGCGCCCCAAGGAGCACAATTCCGAAGAGCGCGGAGACTTTAGAAAAAGTAAAAATATTCTGAATGAGGGCCCCGGTCTTCAGGCCGAACACATTAATAATAGAGAGCAAGATCACCATAAGGATCGCGGCCAGGTTCTGAGTGCTCAGGCCAACGTCCATATTTCCCAGCACCATGGGGCCAAGCGGAATTGGGGGTACCTTGGCGATGTGCAGGATCCAGTTGGCTGAGGAAACCGAGGGAAAGAAGAACCCGAGAAACTTGCCGAAAGCCACGCCCAGCGCCGCAATGGTGCCCGTCTGGATTACCAGGAAGAGTGTCCAGCCGTAAAGAAATCCCCACAGTGGCCCCAGGGATTCACGCAGAAAAACATATTGCCCGCCGGCTTGCGGCATCATCGCCGCCAGCTCCCCGTAGCAAAGTGCCCCTACTATGGTCAGAAATCCAGTGACTGCCCACGCCAGAATCAACAGCGCTGGTGAACTGACCTCACGGGCGATCTCCGCTGAAACAATAAAGATGCCAGAGCCGATCATCGAGCCCATCACCAGCGTGGTAGCGCTAATGGGGCCGAGTCCTTTGACGAGTTCAGTGTCCTGGCTGCTGGGGGAGTAGCGCGCGACGGCAGGGGTGGGAGTCTTGGTGTCGGTACTCAAGCGTTGATTTCCATCATCATCCAGCACATTATCAATTACTTAGCTCAAAACCAAAATAAATTTTCGCTGCCCGACTAGCTGACGCCGGGGTCTCAATTCACCTTACCGCAATTCCCGCAGAAATTCTGCTGCCGCCTGGCGCGGGGACTCTAACAGATCGGAGATGACTGCGACGGAATTCGCGCCGGCTTCGAGCGCTGCGCGGCAATTCGCGCGCGTGATGCCGCCGATCGCTACCAGCGGTTTACGAGTGAGGGCGCGGGCAGCACGGATGCCGGCAACGCCGATCACGGGATCGGGATTGGCTTTGGACTTGGTCGCGAACACCGGTCCTATGGCCAGGTAGTCCGCTGAAGTGGCGTCGGCCAGGCTGACCTGCTCAGGGTTATGGGTTGAAACTCCAATCCAGAGGTCGTTGCCAACCACGGTCCGGCCCTGCTCCACGGGGAGGTCGTTCTGGCCGAGATGGACGCCTTTGAAACCGGCAGCCAGGCAGAGGTCAGCACGGTCGTTCATGATCAGCGTGGCTCTGGGTAGCGTCCGCCTCAACTCGCGCGCGTGGCTGAGCATTTGGCGCGAGTTGCCGCTTTTGTTGCGATATTGGAAAAGCTCAACCCCCGCGGCGCGCAGAGTGTCCGCAAAAGTCATTAAAGCTGAAGGATCAGGAAAGCAGGACGCATCCAAAATTGCGTAAAGACGGGAAAGCTCAATCATTCTTGCCGCTTCTCAGGATTAAGAAATCGCTGCAGATAATTCGTATCAATACGGCCGGCCCGAAAATCCGCATCCGCGAGAATGCGTCGGTGCAGGGGAATCGTGGTGTAAACACCCTCTACGATAAACATCTCCAGAGCGCGCGACATGCGTGAGATGGCTTCATTCCGGTCTTTCCCGCGGACGATGAGCTTGGCAATTAACGAATCATAATAAGGAGGAATAACGCCTTCGGCGTAAGCCGCGGTGTCCACTCGCACCCCGGTACCACCCGGCGGGTGAAAGGCGCTGATCTTTCCGGCTGATGGGGTGAATTTCTCGGGGTGCTCGGCATTGATGCGGCATTCGATGGCGTGGCCGCGGCTCAGCACCTTACCGTGCAGCACGTCATCCATGCGCTCGCCCACCGCCAGCAAAATCTGACTCTTCACCAGGTCCACATCGGTCACCATCTCCGTGACCGGATGTTCTACCTGGATGCGGGTGTTCATCTCTATGAAGTACAGCTTGCCATCTTCATCCATCAAGAATTCGACGGTGCCGGCATTTACGTATCCGATCTTTGAAAGCGTCGTGGTCAGGATCTTGCCAATCTTTTCGCGCAACTCGGGAGTGACCCGAGTCGAGGGCGATTCCTCGAGCAGCTTCTGGTGGCGCCGTTGGATGCTGCACTCACGTTCCCCAAGACTAATGACTTTGCCGTAAGAATCGGCCAATACCTGGAATTCGATATGGCGTGGCCGCTCCAGGAACTTCTCGATGTAAAGATCACCGTTGCCGAAAGCGGCCGCGGCTTCTGCCTGGGCCGCGCGGAACAGGCCGGGCAGTTCCTCATCATTGCGAATGATCCTCATGCCGCGCCCGCCTCCCCCCGCCGACGCTTTCACGATCACCGGGAAGCCCACCGAGCGCGCCCACTCCGAAGCTTCGCCCTCAGAACCGATAATGCCTTCAGATCCCGGCAAAATTGGCACCCCGGAATCTTTCATGGCGGCACGAGCTTTTTCTTTTTCGCCCATCAGGCGCGTGACCTCGGGTGGCGGTCCGATGAACTTGATGCCGCAGGTCTCGCACACTTCGGCAAAGTTCGCGTTCTCCGCCAGCAAACCATACCCAGGATGGATGGCGTCCACATTGGCGATTTCTGCCGCGCTGATCACCGCCGGAATATTGAGATAACTCTGACTTAGTTGCGGAGGACCAATGCAGATGGCTTCGTCCGCGAAACGAACCGGGAGGGAGTGGCGGTCCGCCTGGCTATAAACGGCAACAGTTCGAATGCCCAGTTCTTTACAAGCGCAGATGACGCGCAGGGCAATCTCGCCGCGATTGGCTATCAGGATCTTCTTGAACATGCTAAGACGACGGACGGAACGCGCTCTTGGCCGCACCCTGGAATTCGAATCTCCGGCAGCTCATCTGCGCGTACGGATGGCGAACAGCGGCTGGCCATATTCAACCGGCTGTCCATTTTGCACGAGAATTTTGACCAGTTCTCCGGCCACGTCCGATTCAATCTCATTCATCAGCTTCATGGCCTCAATGATGCACAGCACCATACCAGGCTCAACACTGTCTCCGGGTTTTACAAAAGGCGCAGAACCCGGTGACGGCGACTCATAAAACGTCCCTACAATCGGGGAAGTAATATTGTGCACGCCCTCGTCGGCGGTAGGGACAGCGGCAGCCCCCGCGGCGTTCGAACTATGCACCTCGGCCGGCGCCGCCGCTGGCGCTTGTGGCACAGCGGCGTACCGTGTTTCCGGCGCGCTGGCAGCGGCAATGACGCCCCGTTTCACGCGTACCTTGACATCGCCGCGTTCCAGTTCGAACTCGGCAATGTCCTTCTCAATTAAGAACTCGATGAGTTCCTTCAGCTCTTTTTGATTCATCGTTGGTTAGAGGAACCGGCGTTCCTCCTTCGACCTAAACTCAACGAACAAAATTTGATTCCCGGTGACCGTCTGCCACCGCTTGTCCCGGTAACCTGGATTTTTTGGTGCTGGCCAACCTGCTGCAGCTACGTTTTAAACCTCGATCATCTTCTTCGTGGTCGGAGTTAACACTTCGCAGCCACGCTGAGTGACCACGACCATGTCTTCGATCCGCACACCCCCGCTCCCTGCAACGTAAACTCCCGGCTCTATGGTGATTACCATCCCGGGAACTAGATGCTCCTGCTGGCCAGCGGCAACACGAGGCGGCTCATGGATTTCTAACCCCACGCCATGCCCCGTTGAGTGCGTGAAATACTTCGCCAAACCTGCGCGCCGTAGGACGCTGCGCGCTGCCCGGTCAACCTCGCCAACCGCTGCCCCGGGCTGGACTGCTTCGCTGCCCGCCTGTTGTGCTTCCCGAACTGCCTCGTATACCTGGCGGGCCTCTTCATTCGGACGACCCACGTGCACAGTGCGCGTCATGTCCGAACAATAACCTTCGAGTATAACACCGAAATCCATGACCACGAATCCGCGTCCCGGCAGCGCTTGTGCCGTCGCCCGCGCGTGCGGCAGCGCGGAGCGCGGTCCGGCGGCAATGATGGTCGGGAATGACATCTGTTCCGCTCCAGCGCAACGAGCTGCATATTCCAGCTTCGCCGCCACCTGCGTCTCAGTCACTCCCGGACGAATCTCCTTTACGATTTCATCGAAGATACTGGCGGCCAGGAGCACCGCGTCCCGAATTTTCGCAATCTCCTCCGCGTCCTTTACCATTCTTTGTCGCGCAACCACCCCCGTGGTGGGTTTCAGTCGGACCTTTTTCGGCACTAGATTCTTCAAAACGTTGTGCGAGGCCACAGTCAGGTATTCGCTTTCAATTGCGACCGCCAGCCGGGTTACGCGTTTTGCGCGTTCGAAAAGCCATTGTCCAGCAGCACCCAAAACTGACTTCTTGGTGATGACTACCCGCGCGCCCACTACCTCAGCGTGTGCTTGCTCAATGTAGCGGCCATCCGTAAAGAAGACCGCGCCGGCTGAGCCGATGGCCAGTACAGCATTGCTACCAGTGAATCCGCATAGATATCGGACATTTGGAAGATGGGTGACTAGAAAGATGTCCAGCTTTTGCGAAGCCAAAGTTTCAAGCAGGCGTTGCTGGCGGCCGCGGTAATCCATTGGCAAAGACGGACGGTGGACAAAGGGTAACAGTCCACGATTCGATTACCGGTGAAGATAACACTTCGGGGCCCTGACGTGCGTCATGCCGCACAGCAGAGCCCCGGAATTCGTCCCGCTTAGGTCTGAATGATCTTCGGAGTGATGAAGAAGATCAATTCCTGCGTCTTGGTTTGGACCGAGCGACGCTTAAACAAATTGCCAAGCACGGGAATGTTTCCCAGCAATGGTATTTGGTTCACGTTCGCTGAGTTGTTAGTTTGGATCACACCGCCAATGACTACAGTCCCGCCATCGGTGACCAACACCTGCGTAGTCGCCTGCTGGGTGAGTAGCGTTGGGTTCCCCTGCACTTGCGTACTGAAATCAGGGGTCGTGTTCTCCACATCCACGTTCAGAAAGATCGTGTTCTCAGCCGTAATTTGCGGAGTCACGGTCAGCCGCAGGAATGCATCCACATAGCTTACCGTGGGAGGCCCTCCTAACTGGGCCTGGGTCACGACCGGGATTCGCACGCCTTGGCGAACGATTGCCTGAATGTTGTTTTGGGTGACGACTCGCGGGCGCGACAGGATCTTGAGAAGGCCGCGAGACTCTGCCATGGTCAGGGCTGCATCCAGGCGATAGTTACCGGTCAGACTCGTGATGCCAAAACCGCTGGACGGCGCTCCCGCCGCCAGATTCGAGAACAACGGAATACTGGCGAAGGTCGTCTGCGGCGTCCCTGGCGTGGGAGCCTTGACGCCGGGAATGGTGACGTACGGCGGTGGCGCCAAATAGCCAATCTGGGTCGGTGACGAACCCACCGCCCCGGTGCCGCCGATGGTAGTAGTGCTGTTGCCGAAGCCAAATCCTAGCTGAGTCCCAATGTCACGCGCGAAGCTGCGAGTTGCGGCCACGACACGGGCCTCAATTTCGACTTCCTGCGTCTTGCGATCGAGCTGCACGATCAGGCGATCCAGATTAGGAATCACAGCCGGGATGTCCGAGATGATCAGCGCATTGGTGCGGTCATCCGAGATGAGATCGCCTCGCGAGCTCAGTAGTTTTTTGAGAGTAGCGACGACATCTTTGGAATGGGCGTAACTAAGGAAGCGAGTCACTGTGACCTTGTCAACCGCAAGGGCCTCCGCTTCGAGCTGAGCTCGCCGCGCGTCAGCTTCCTTGCGCAGCGTCTCAACAGTGGCGATGCGCAGGATGTTGCCTTCGAGCTGGCGATCCAGCCCGTTGTTCTTCAGCACGATGTCGAGGGCCTGGTCCCAAGGCACGTCATCGAGCACAATCGTGAGCGACCCTTTCACATTGGGATCAAGCACGATGTTGAGGCCGCTGATCTCATGAATCAGGCGGAAGAAGTCCTTCAGATCAACATCCTTTAAGTTCACCGAAATTGGCTCGCCCGTATAACGCGGCTTGTTTGGGCCGCTATCCAGGGCGGACTGACGTTGCTCCAAAGCCATATTCACCGCAGGCTTTATGGCCACTGTGTTCGAGGCGCTGGCTGAAGAACTGCCGGGCGCAGAGCTTGCGGCTGGCGCCGGCGTCGCGGGGGCAGGCGCAGGCGTCGCGGGAGCTGGCGCAGGGGCAGAAGGTGCTGCCGGCGCGGTGGTCTGCTGTACAGGAGCAGCCGCGGTCGAAGCGGCTGCCGGTGCGGGTGCCGCAGCAGCGGGCGCTGCAGCTGGAGTCGCCGCCGTCGCCGGTGGTGTGGACTCACTGGATGCACTCGAAGCCGAGCTCTCGGACGCTGGCGCCGGAGTCGCAGTCGATGTTCCCGGAGGCGCCGAGGGCGCCGCCCCGGCCTGGGTCATCGGGCTGGTTTCCTGCACTGCCGGCGCGGGTTGATTTGCTGCTCCCGTCTGATCTGTCGCTGGGACAGACTGAACTGCGGTCGTGGGCTCTGTCGTGGCGGCGGGCGGAGTGGTTGAACCATTCGCGTCTGCCGGCGGTGCAACCGGGCTCGGTGTGCTACTCGGATCCGAAGGAACGTCCTGCACGGCTGGGCTCGTCTGGCTGGCAGAAGTACCGGCCGCGGGGCCACTGGAATCTGCGGCAGGGCTGGCTGCCGGCGTGGCGCCATTCTGATCCGTAGACTGTAATGCCGAGCTCGCCGGAGGCAATACCAGATTTGCTGGGCGATTGGCGGCTACTACGGCAGCGGCCTTCAAATTTCGCTCTCGCGTGGAAAGAATATTTCTGGCTGCGACCGTCGACCGGTAATTCGGTTCGACGATGACGTAGTCCCGTGCCACGGCTGCAGTCACGGGTGAAGATGTCGCCAGCGCAGACCTCGACAAGGAAGCAGGGGCAACTGTCTTTTGAGCAACTGGCCGGGCGCTTAGAGCTTGGGTTGCGATGCCGGCCACGGCAGTGGTCGGCTTGCGCACTCTTACCGACAGGTGGTGTCCGTTCCGAATAAGTTGGTACTGCTGCGCCTGCTCCAGATCAATGACAACTCGTGCCAGTGGCGGATGAGTGCTATTCTGCGCCAGCCTTATGGAGCGTACCCCGTTGGCGTCTACGGAGATGTTGCGAAACTTCGAGACCACCGTGTTGGGTAAGTCCACCACCAGGCGATCGGGATTTTCCACCGTCGTCGCAGTGGGAGAGAGGTCGCCCGAAGCCTTGATCTCGACGCTAATCCCATCGTGACTGCGCACCACGTCCAGGCTTTCAATCACCGGCCAACCAGCCGCGACCGAGATCGCACCACGGTCGGCAGGTTGCGCCTGGGCAGTAGCCGCCACTGAAATCAGCAGCAGGGCAGAAATGATTCCCAGCACTTTCGTTCGCCTCATTATGTTCTCCCTCAGCACGGGCGCCATCTTCTTGCCGCCATTTAGGCGCCGAGTCGGTGCGCCCCGTGTTGCGACTTAAAATTTCGTTCTAGCCCCATCTTCTGGGTGACCATCAAACCGCCGGGACAAAAAGCTTTTTCACCACATCATGGGTGAAAGGACGTCCCAGCGCGTCCTGCACAGTTTCTTTGAACACCACCGAATCCCCGGTAATCCTCACCACATAGCCGTTGAATACGGGATCGTTTTCGCGCAAGAAGTACGCTTTATTGGCGGCGTTGACCACCACGGCGATCATTCCGTTCTCCGACTTAACAATGCCTCGCAGGCTGACCGAATCCACCGCCAGGCAACGCTTTCCACCCGAGCACCCGGCTCCTGGACCATTCAAGCGGCTCACGATCGGACTGATAAAGGGATCGCGCTTGGTGGCGTTGCGCCGGGCAGCCGCAGTAAGGCGGTCCTCACCTCGCTGCGAGCCTGCCGAATCTTCCGGCAATTGGGTCTCTTCGCTGCCCGAAGAGCGCGTCTCCGCTTTGTTCGAAGCAGTACCATTCGAGGTTTCTTTGCTGGCCACGGGCAGAGGAGAATTGCCGGAAGCGGGAGAATCCACCACGTCCTGCTGCGAGTTCCAGGTTTTTTGCGCGGACTGCAATTTCTGCCGCGTGTTGCTGACCACCTGCGGTGACTGCGCCCAAAGAGCGCCCCCGCAGACCAGCACTACGGCAATCAATGTGTTCGCCTTCATAGGGTCCCTTATCTCCCGGGCACGGCGGCCGAAACTGGCCGCAGGGTTGCTGTTTTGCCGGGCTGCTGCTGCGGCTGCTGGTCATGACTGAAGAACGTCGTCGCCAGACAAGTCACCACCACGCTTTCGCCCGGGTTGTACTGATACGTATGCTTGGCCTTGGCGTCGCCCGGCTTGGCGACTCCCGCCATGACTAAATTATTGACATCGATAATGCGCTCCAGATGGGCCACGCGAGTGTAGAAATTCAGCACCGAGAAATAGGGTCCGTCCAACTCCACTTCGAACGGCAGCTCGGTGTAAAACTCGCGCGTGTTGGTGGGCCGGGCGGTGTAGCGCCGGATCTCGATTCCCGACTTGGCTGCCTCTCCTTGCAGCATGTGGATGAACTGGTCGGCTTGCTTTTCGTCAGGCACGATGCGCTGCTGGATAGCGAGCTGCTGCTTCAGATTTTCGATCTGCTGCTCAATCTGCACCAGCTTCGGACGATAGCGCTCCAGCTCGGTGTTTTCCGCCACCTTGGCCTTTAACGCGTCCTCATCCGTTTGGTTTGCGGTGCGCATGCCTCGCAGCACGGCAAAATAGCTCATCAACGTAAGGAACAGCGCGACGCCAATGATCGCCGCCCACTGATTTTTTTCCGGTAAATCGCTTAGGTTCGCCATTTTCTTATGCGCCTCTTAGCTCTTCTTCTCGCATACCAGAGTGAAGAAGAACGATTGCAGCTCCTTCGCATGGTCGTCCTGGTAGCTCTCTTTGATTTCTACTGACTTAAAAAATCCCGAGCGTTGCAAGTTGGAGATGAGGTTGGCAACCGCGTCCTGGCTGAGCGCCATCCCCTCGATGTCTATGTTGGTGCCATTGTCCCTCATGGTGCTGAGCCATACCGCCTCGGTGCGATTCACCGTGTCGCCCAACGACGCCATCAAGTTCACCGGGCCGAACTGCGCGCTGCGCAGCTGATCAATCACGTCCACCCGGCGTTTGTAAGCCTGCATCTGCTTTTCCCGCTCTAAGTACCGGGACTTCACCGCCGCCAGTTCACGGTTTTTCCGGTCGGCCTGACCCATCTGGTCGGCGATGCGGGTCTTCTCGCGAGTGAGCTGGTACCAATAGCCCATGTTCAGCGACGCCGTGACCAGCACCACCACCAGGATCTTCACGGTCACGTTCATGCCTTCGCCGGGAATCGATACGGCGATGGCAGCTCGCTTGTTTTTTGCTTTCGAAACAGCCAGCAGGTTTATTCGGATCATAAGTCTTCAAAACTCCTCAGGGCCAATCCCACGGCCACGGCAAGCTGACCAGCGTTCTGCGAGATCAATTCCGCCCCCATCCCCTCCACCGGAGCAGAGATCTTTTGAAAAGGGTTCAGGATTTCGACCGGCAACGAAAACTCCTGGCGCAGGGACTCGAGCAGCGCCGGCACTTTGGAGGAGCCGCCAGCCAGGAATATCTTCTCAATGTGTTCACCAGGAGCGGTGGCGCGGAAGAAATCAAAGGTCTTTTGAATTTCCAGAACAATAATTTCGGTGACCTGTTGCAGGATGGGCAACTTGGCGTCTTCGCTGACCGTGCCCACTTTACGGCCCAGCTTTAGCGATTCCGCATCCTCAAAACTGAGGTCCAATTCTTTCTGCAAAGAATCCGTGTACTGATGGCCACCCACGCTGACGTCGCGCGTGAACAGGGGAACATTGCCCTTCACGATATTGATGTTCATCACGCTGGCGCCCAGATTGAGCAAAGCGACGGTCGAGCCCGGCGCCGGCTCGTAGTTGTACTCGTAACAGTTCTGCAGCGCGAAGGCATCTATATCCACGATTGCTGGGGCCTTGCCCGCCATGGAGAGGACGTTGGTGTAGTTGAGGATCTTGTCTTTCTTCACCGCCACCAGGAGCACATCCATCTGCGGATTCGACGGATCTTCGGAGAGCACCTGGTAATCAATGCTGACGTCGGCGATATCGAACGGAATCTGCTGCGCCGCTTCTTTCTGAATGGTCTCGGCCAGTTCCGCGTCGCTCATGGTGGGCAGCGAGAGCTTCTTCACAATCACCGAGTGTCCGCTCACCGAGGTGGCCACCGCCCGCGACTTAATTTCGTTCTCACTGAAAAGTTTGGCGATTGCGCTGGAGACGGTGCCGCTGTCCACAATCATGGAATCCACCACAATGTCTGAGGGCAATGGCTCGAGCCCAATGTGAGTGGCCTCGATGCCGGTGCGGCTGCGCTTCAGCTCCACCGCCTTGATGCTGCTCGAACCCACATCCAAGCCAACTATGGACTGCTTGCCAATTCCAAACATGGCGCCCCTTTATGAACCGGCTGCCGCTCGGGCAGCTTTTGATTTCTTACGGCCTTTGCCTTCTCCCTGCGTGCTCTTCCGCTCCATCCACGAATCCAGAATGGTCTTTTTAAATTTCCAGCGGTTGCCGAGTTTGAATGCCGGGATTCTCTCCTCGTACACATACTTGTAAAGCGTGTCCGCACTGACCCCCAGATACTGTGAGGCCTGGCGAATGTTCATTACTTCGGGGGACTCGACCATACTCGTATGACCCTCATTCACAGAGGTGCCCCTCCTGCTCCGGACAAATGTCCGGAACCTGAACCGCAGGGGGAGAAAACCCTTCGGCAAAACTCTTCTTTCGGGGGAGATGTGTTTGTGTGCTGCTGACTGTATATCAACCCTAACGCAACGGGTGTCAAGGTTACCGTTTGGGTTTGTCCGCGTTTCATACCGGTTTCTTCAGGTATTGCGTAAGCTCTCTTCGGCAAATTGTCTATATTGTGTAGCTTATCTACTTGGAAATACAATACCTAGGGGTGTTGATGCATAGGGTTCGCGCGCTCCGCAAAATACCATTACCTTGGTGCTACGACACGGGTGTGCGCTCGGCACAGGCCCAACTGGGAGTAACTCGGTTGCGCGAACTCGCGGTTAGATACGCAGTGAAGATACGTAATTGAAATGAGTGCGCCGAATTTTCGTCTACGACAAGCCGCGGTCCGTGACATTCCCGTTCTAGAGTCGTTGATTGAGACCTCAGTCCGAGGATTGCAGGCGCAGGACTATTCACCTGCTCAAATTGAGAGTGCGCTCAAATCGGTTTACGGTGTGGACAGCCAACTGATCGCCGACGGGACTTATCTGCTGGTCGAAACCGAATCCGATCCTCTTCGACACCAAGCCAAAAGTGCACGATCGGGATCGCTGATTGTGGGCTGCGGTGGCTGGAGCAAGCGCAAAACTCTCTATGGGGGCGACCACTGGACAGGACGGCAGGATGAACTACTGGATCCACGAAAAGATGCCGCTAAGATTCGGGCCTTCTTCATCCATCCCGCGTGGGCGCGCCGCGGTATCGGCGGATTAATCCTGGAGGCGTGCGAGACGGCAGCGCGGTCCGCTGGCTTCACTCGCTTCGAAATGGGCGCTACCCTGACCGGCGTGCCCTTTTACTTAGCCAAAGGCTACACGGCTTTAGAGCATCTGCAGGTTCCGCTTGCCGGCGGCGGCTCCCTGCCCATTGTGCGCATGGCAAAAGCAGTCTAGCGGCGGGATTCTGTGGTAAACGGAGGCCTCCGCGGCTCGCAGTCTCCGCCCCTTAGACAAGACGGCGCATCAGTGACAATCCATTATCGGCGATGGAGCGGACAGGTTGGCGTGATTTTTGGCGACCTTAAGACGCAAACTGACTGGTATCTGCTCCTGAACACCACCGCAATTCTCTGGAGGAAATCGTCGCTCGTACTCAGCGGCGCGACTTCTGGGAGCAAGCCTGGGCGTGGTCGGGCTGCTAGCCATCCGCCATCGGCATTGTTATCGTGGCCAGCTGCTGCGGCCTATTCCTGCATCGGATCCTGGACCCAATTCAGTTGATGTCGAACTGCTCCTGGTGTAGCGCGGGATCAGTCTTGACGATGATGGTGCGCCGCGTGAGCTCTTCCATCTCTTGTAGCAAGCGCCCGTTGTTGGCCTTGAGAGCCTTTCCGACTTCAGGATTCACGCGCAGCATCACATCCTGCCCTTCCAATTCCTTGGCGATCTTGCGCATTTCGGTGTAAATCTCATTGCAGATGGTGCCCACAGATTTTACGAAGCCGGTGCCGGTGCAATAAGGGCAAGAGCTGCCAAGAGTGCGCTCCAGCGATTGCTTCACCCGTTTACGAGTGATCGCAACCAAGCCGAAATCGTTGAACTGCAGCACCTTCGATGGAGCACGATCGGCCCGCAGCGCTTCTTCGAGCGCCTGCATCACTTTTTGGCGGTTCCGGCGCTCGTCCATATCAATAAAGTCAATGACGATGATGCCGCCCAAATCGCGCAACCGGATTTGCCGCACGATTTCCTTGATGGCATCCACGTTGGTCTTGACGATGGTGTCTTCCAGGCGCGCCGTCTTACCGACGTATTTGCCGGTATTGATGTCAATCGCCACCAACGCCTCGGTCTGATTGATCACGATGTAGCCGCCACTCTTCAACCACACCTTGGACTTGAGCGCCTTGTTGATCTCTTCCTGTAGATTGAACTGCTCAAACAGCGGGGTCGGCTTGGTGTACAACTTTACGCGTTTGGTCAGTGCCGGCTGGAAGCGGCTCACGAAGCGCAGTACGCGCTCGTATTCTTGCTCGTTGTCCACCCATATCTGTCCGAAGTCCTGGGTCACTTGGTCGCGCAGGATGCGCTCCACCAAATTGAGATCGTGGTAAATCAACGCCGGCGGTTTGCTGTTTTCCGCCCGATGCTTGATCTCGTGCCACAGGCTCTTCAGGAAGCGGATGTCTGCCCGCAGCTCGTCTTCCGAAGTGTTGGCCGCAGCGGTGCGAACGATGAAACCACCCACGCCGTTTTCGCGCTCGCTCAGCACGATGCGCTTTAACCGCTGGCGCTCTTCCTCCGACGCAATCTTGCGTGAGACCCCAGTGTGGCTGACGGTTGGCATGTACACCAAAAAACGGCCGGGCAGCGCGATGTGGCTGGTAATGCGCGCGCCTTTCTTGCCAATCGGTTCCTTGGCAATCTGCACCAGGATCTCCTGGCCCTCTTTGAGCAAGTCAGCAATGGCAGGATGCGGTCTTTGCTGCTCACGCCGACGGAACTTCCGCGGAAAACGCCGTCCTCCGCGCCGCTCCCACTCCGGACGTGCAGTACGCTGTTGATATCCGGCAGTCGCCGCAGGACCGCGCACCTCAGCCTGGGCTTCCAGCTCCGTAGCCCCGGCTTCAGCCTGCTCATGGGCAGCGTCCGCCAGCAGTTCCGCCTCATCCACCTCTTCTTCTTCCTCGGTGCCTTCCGCCGGGCTAGCGTCACCGTTTTCCGCCGGCTCGAATTCATTGGCGAAAACTGCGCGCTCGGTGTCGGTTTCTTTCACTGCCTCGCCGAGTTCAACGCCATTGCCGGCCTCAGGCTCAGTCGCATTTCCATCACGTCGCTCACTGGCTTCGTGCGTTTCTTCTTCCAGTTCCTCAAAGTGAACATCGTCAAGTTCTTCAGCCAGGGAAGCCTCTTCACTCTCCTCGTCTTCGATCTCCTCCTCTTCCACAGTCCCTGCAGAAGACTGGTAGACACGGTCGGCATGCTCCGCGCCCTGTTCTTCCACTTGCTCATATGACGCTTTGCGCTGGGCCGCAGTCAGTTCGCCGCGCGATTCTTGGTCGCGCAATTCATGGACGCGAGGCTCTTCCGAATCGTCTATTCCGGCCTGCTCGTCAACCGCAATGAACGTCCGGCCATGGGATTCGCGCTCACCCGATGAGGCGGGCTGCATTTCATCGGAAGTGTCGCGATCTCCGGAAGGTGACGCTGCTGTCAGCTCGCTGACTTCTGCGCGCGACGGTTCGCCTGAAACCTCTACCGCCGGTCGCTCCTGCGCTGTTTGCCCAAGCCGCTGGTATTTGGAAATTGACTCACCCGGCAGAATGATCGGCTGGTATACCGGCTCGCGCGTAGTTGTTTCAGCGGCGGGCGCCGGCCTGGGTTCATTCCAGTGACTGAACTTGGACTCAGGCATTCCCCGTCCGCGACGTCCGCGGCGACGGCGACGATTGCGCCATCCCCCTCGTTCGCCATTTTCGTCTTCCGGACTCCTGGTCTTTTCGGCGGCTGCGTTCTTCTCGTCAGAGTTCCCCTCGGTGGGCGCCTGTGCAGAGGCCTCGCCCGGCTGGTCCACTCCGGCCTCAGGTTCGTTGCCCCCATTTACCTTAGGCGCCTCAGATGAGGACGCTTCTTGGGGCTGGCGGCCCACCGTAATCTCCTGGACTTCTCCTTCCTCATCCTGCAACTCCAGAAAATCGGAAACATACAGGAAGGCATCGCGCTCCAGTCCGATGTCTACAAATGCGGACTGCATTCCAGGAAGGACGCGGGTTACACGCCCTTTGTAAATAGAACCCGCGAGGGTGTATTCGTTCTCACGTTCAAAATAAACTTCTGCTAACTGGTCGTCCTCAACTAACGCCACTTTGGTTTCATGTGGCGTTGAAGACACAAACAATTCTTTTGTCATGCTGACTCCACACCCGCCTCACTCATGAGGACGCGCTTTAGCGGCGCGATAGCGAAGGATAGGAAGGACTGGAGGTATAGGCTGCTACGGACAGAGGACTACGGGCCTTGGAGGCAAAAACCGTAGACGAAATCCTTTGTTCAAGCTTAGAAATCTTGGCACCTATAGTGTCTGACAAGCACTGGGTTTGTGACCGCTCTCTTCGGCGAGAGTCTCTGAACTTAATCTCAAAACGCCGGAGGGGCCGTTACCCGCCCACTACTTGCAACCAATCCTGCCTGGCCTCGTCTCATTGTTGGCCGGCATATGCCCCCTTCACGCGGGGGCGATCGTTATCGTCAAATCCTGGTAAATTCCTGGCCACCGGCGAACGTGGCCTCCCTTGCTCAGCGGGTCTATCTAATTCACGAAGCGGCGCATACGAATGTTCATGACTATGCCTAGCGCCAGAAACGTAAACAACACCGAAGAACCGCCGTAACTCATCAGCGGCAAGGGTATACCGGTGACCGGCATAAAGCCGACCACCATGCCCACGTTGACGAGGACGTGGAAGGCGAGTACCGCCACCACCCCCATGACCACGAACGTGCCGGCACGGTCGGGCGCCGTTTGCGCGTTCTGGATCAATCGCATCAACACTATAAAGTATAACAGCAGGACCCCCATCGCGCCCACGAATCCATGCTGCTCAGAGAAGGCGGCGAAGATGAAGTCGGTTTGGGGAACGGGAAGGAACATGAGCCGGGTTTGCAGGCCTTTGCTGCCCCAGATTCCGCCCGCCCCCACCGCGATTTTGGATTGAATCACTTGATATCCGGAGCCCTGACGGTCGGCCTCCGGCTGCATGAAGCTGGTTAAACGTTGACGTTGATAAGGCTTGAGTACGTGCCAGGCCACTGGCATAAGCAGTGCGCCGGCAAGAACAATGGCGACGCCATGCCGGGTGCGTAGTCCGCCCAGGTAAATGCCCATAAGGGCAATGGGAATGTAGGTCAAGGCGGTGCCCAGATCGGGCTGCGCCAGTACCATCAGCATGGGAAAACCTACCATCAGCCCGCCCTTGATGAGGTCGAGCAAGGAGAGTTCGTCCTTCCGCAGCTCCGCAAAATATCGCGCCACGGCCAGAATCAGGATCAGCTTCACCCACTCCGAAGGCTGGAAGTGCTGCCCCCCTGGCATCTTGATCCAACGCCGCGCGCCCAGGTATTTCTGGCCAAAGGCCAGAACCCCAATCAGCGATGCCACACCCACCAGGTACATCCAGTGGGCGTTCTCCAACAACATCTGGTAATTGACCGCGCTCACCAGGAACATCACCACGATCCCGGCAGCGATCCAGTAAATCTGCTTGACGTGCACCCCGGAAAACCTGGTGTGATTGGTTGCGCTGAAGATCTCCATAATCCCCAGCCCACAGATAAGTAGGACAAAGGTAAAGAGCACCCAATCGAAATCGCGAAATGAGACGTAACGCGCCATTCAGTTCTTCGTACTCTCAGCTATCGGTAACCGCTCTGTCAGCAGTCGCTGTTTTCGCGGCGTATTGCCTTTGCTCACATTTATATGGAATCGAGCTGCTTGGAAGCGGTCGCCTTGCCCCGACTCTGGCTCGTTCCACAGCCCGGCCATTTCTACGGCATTGCTGTGGTTTGTCTGTGCAACCTTCACTGGAATCTTGCGTTGCTTTTCGACGTACGCTTTCACTACTTGCGCGGCGATACGTGCCGCCAGTTTGCCGTGCTCGCCGCCCTCGAAGAGTACGGCAACTACGATTTCAGGATTGCGTCGCGGTGTTACACCCACGAACCAAGAATTGTCGTTGTACTTACTGCCTTTCAGGATCTTCCGCGCGGCGTTGCTGATCGTCTGCGCGCTCCCCGTCTTGCCGGCGAAATCTATCCCCTGAAGATGCGCGCTCGGAGCGGTGCCCACCGGATCGGTCACACTCGCCATGGCATCGGTGATGATCTGCCAGTTCTTGGGATCAAGGGGTATTTGCGTTTCCCGGTTATAGTTCATGATCTGGCGGTAGCTGGGAGGGAGTTGTTCCGGAAAGACCACATGGGGACGCCGCAAAACTCCATCGCTGGTGATCGCCCCAATGGCGCGCGCCAGTTGCATAGGAGTTACCGCAACCGCTCCCTGGCCGATACCCACCGAGATGGTTTCTCCCGCGTACCATTTCTGTTTAAAGTTACGCGCCTTCCATTCTTCTGATGGCATCACCCCTGAAGCTTCCTGGGGCAGGTCTATCCCGGTCCGTTGACCGAGTCCTAGACTCGTTGCCCATTTGGCAATCCGCCCAATGCCCAAGCGTTCCGCTAACGTATAAAAAAAGACATCACACGACTGGTAGATCCCCTTGGTTATGTCTACCAAACCGTGTACGCGATGCTCCTCCGTGACCCAGCATTTGAAGTAACGCCCGTAAAACACCGCCCCGCCATTGCAGATCACATGCATGTCCTGGGCAATTCCCTCCTGCAACCCGGCAACCGACATGATGATCTTGAACACCGAACCCGGCGCCAGCTGCGCTTGAATGGCCTTGTTGAGCAAGGGGTGGGACTCATCGGTCACCAGCTTGGTCCACTGCTCGCGCGAGATACGCACCGCGAAATCGTTGGGATCAAAGGTTGGTCGGCTGACCATCGCCAGAATTTCGCCAGTCTTGGGATCCATGGCGACGATGGCGCCGTTCCTGTCTTCCAGTGCCTGCTCAGCCGCAATCTGCATGTCGACGTCAATCGTGAGCTTGAGGGGCTGGCCAGGAGTGGCAATGGTCTCATCAAGCCGGCCAACTTCCTTGCCATGGCTGTTGACCATCACCCGGCGAGAGCCGTTCTTGCCCATCAGCAGGTCGTTGTAATAAAGCTCCACCCCGGACTTGCCAACTACGTCGCCAGGACTGTAGAGCTCGAATTCAGGGCGGTTGAGCATGTCTTCGCTAACTTCACCCACGTAGCCAACCAGGTGGGCCATGAAACCGTTGCGCGGATACAGTCGGCGATGCGCCACGATGGTTTCAAGCTCGGGCAGCTCCAGACGGTGGGCTTCAATGAACGCCAGCTCATCGGGAGTAATGTCGTCCTTGAGGATGATGGGCTGGTACTGCGGCATGGTGGCAAATTTGCGCACGCGCTCGCGCACATCTGCCGCAGACATGTGCAAACCTTGAGCAATTTTTTCTACGTCCTGATTGAGTCCCTTGACCTGGTCTCGGAGCAATAGGGCTGAAAACGAAGGATAGTTATCTACGATGACGCGCCCTTCACGGTCCAGAATCTTGCCCCGAGGGGCGAGAATTGGAATGGTGCGCACGCGATTTCGCTCGGCGAGGGCGTCATAATAATCGCTGCCTCCCACCTGCAACCGCCACAAGCCGTATGCCAGCACTAAAAAAATAACCAGAATTAGGTACTGGATGACGTTCAGGCGAAGCTGCGGGACTTTTTCGTCGCGGAAAATCATTTCGTGACTACCTGCCGGTCATGAACGCTGCTTGAAGCGGTCCAGCAAACTGAAGAGAGGAATAGCCAGAACGGCATTCGCGAAAGCTGCCGCCAGCATGTGCCCCCATCGCCAATTCAGCGTAAGGCCCACCATACCCCGTCCCACTGCGAAGTACACGAGCTGATGCACAAGATAAAAGCCAAAAGTAACTAGAAAGCGGGAGCCCGAGTTCTCAACATCCAGTTTGACTCCCAACGACGACGCTCCATACCCCACGACCGTCTTGGCGATTCCAAACAGTCCGATGGGTTGATGGGTGAGGCTGTCTTGCAACAGCCCTATCACTCCGCCATTGAGCAGCCCGCTTACCTGGCTACGGCGTGCCACGGCGAAAAAGATTGTTACCAGCAGCGGAAGATCAAAAATAGAAAAGAAATGAAGACGCAACGGAATAAATGCCTGCAGAAACAGGGCCAGCAGCGGCACCACAACCGCAACCGGCATGCCGAACCGGTAGACCTCGATCTGCTCGCGCGATGTGTATGCGATGGCCACTGCTATTGTGGTTTGTCCTGATCTGGTGGTTGGGTTAAAGGCGATTTTGGCTTTGTTGTGTCCGCAGTCGGCTTGTTCTTCGACGCCGGTTTTACAGGCGATGAGGAAACCGGCGAAGCGCCACTGTCTGGCAGCGTTTTCGCAGTATGGGCCGGCTGCTTTTCTCGGCCCAGTACGACGGTGGTGTCCGGGGCTATATAAGTGCGATCGGCAGTTGCATCCTTTGGAATCGTCACCCGCGGTGGAACCAAGCCCACTGGCTCTTTAGGTAAATTATTTACCAGCGCGGGGACTCCCGAAACGGCGTCCGCGGGTAGTGCTGCCTTGCGTACTTTCGGTGCGCCCACCGGCAATGAGGGCGCCACTTTAGAAGTTTTGGGCGACGCAGTTGTCGCCTTCGGTGGGACGGAAGGCAGACGCGCCGATAGAATGTCGCTGGCTCTTACCGGTCGTCCGGGCTCGCTCACCGGCGCCTTTTCCTCCACCCTCGTGATTACCAGCACCTCTTCCAAACTGCTGAGGTCAGCTGCCGGCTTCACCCGAATATTCAGAAAAAAATCCTGCCCAGGAGAAACTTTGCTCACCGTTCCAATCCGCAGCCCTTTTGGAAAAATGCGATCGCCGCCGCTGGTCAGTACAGTTTCACCGGCTTCTACCTGCTCGTCGCCGGTGACCTTTTCGAGGATGGTTTCCCCTGCAGCAGATCCCTTGAGTACTCCCTGGGAGCGCGATTTCTCCAGTATCGCTCCCAGTCCGCTGCTGGCATCGTTGATGAGGAGCACCTGCGAAGAATATGGAAAGACTTGTAACACCCTGCCCACCAGGCCGGCGGCCGTGATCACCGGCATGTCCTGTTTAATTCCCTGGCTCGAACCTTTATCAATGTAGACCAGCCGGGAAACGTCACTCCCACTCGAACCGATGACCTGTGCTGCCATGGTCTGCGAGATGTACTGCTCCTTAAATCCCAGCAGAAGTTGCAGGCGCCGGGCCTGGGCGGCGTCCTCATTCAAGCGCACTCGTTCCAGCCGCAGGCGGGCAATCTCCTCCTGGAGCTCCCGATTCTGGTTGCGAACGCCACGCAAATAGAAATAGTTGCGCCATAAATCACGCACTCCGGTATGCGCCTCAACGAAGCCTTTCTCAAACGGAGTCAGAACGCTGACGGTCCACACCCGAATTAGGCGGGTAGAGTCGCTATCTGTGGTGCGCTTTACCTGGACTGCCAGGCCGATGACTTCGGCGAACAGCACGACTACCAGTATGGTGACGTTTCGGTGGCGAGTGAGGAGGTTTTCCACTTCAATTCAGCAGTCAGGTACAAAGTCTTGTTTTGCATCACTGGCTTCAGCTATACCAAGCTGCCTGCCCAAACTCTTGTGTTCATGGCCTCGATCAACGGCCAAACTACTCGATCGAAATCTTCCGCAGCAGCTTGAAATCGCTGAGCATTTTTCCCGTGCCCAGCACCACGCTGCACAGAGGATCATCGGCGATGGAAACCGGCAGACCGGTTTCCTCCCGAATGCGTTTATCCAGGTTCTTTAGCAAGGCGCCGCCACCGGTGAGCACAATGCCGCGATCGCTGATGTCGGCGGAAAGCTCTGGCGGTGTACGCTCCAAGGCCACGCGAATCGCGTTCATGATCGTGGAGATGCACTCGCTCAACGCTTCGCGGACTTCGCTATCATCCACCGTGATGGTCTTGGGCACTCCCTCAATCAGGTTGCGGCCCTTGATCTCCATGGTCAGCGGCTTGTCCAGCGGATACGCAGAGCCAATCTCAATCTTGATCTGCTCGGCGGTGCGCTCGCCAATCAGCAGGTTGTACTTGCGCTTCAAGTAATTCATGATGGCCTCATCCATCTGGTTGCCGGCCATACGCACCGATCGTGAGTAAACGATGCCGCTCAAGGAAATGACGGCGATGTCAGTAGTCCCGCCGCCAATATCAACAATCATGTTGCCGCTGGGCTCGGTAATTGGCAGACCGGCACCGATCGCCGCCACCATGGCCTGCTCCACCAGGTGGACCTCGCTGGCTTTGGCGCGATAGGCAGAGTCCATCACCGCGCGCTTCTCAACTTGCGTGATCTCCGAAGGCACCCCGATGACGATCCGCGGATGCACCAGCATTTTGCGGTTGTGTGCCTTCTGGATGAAATAGTTCAACATTTTTTCGGTGACTTTGAAGTCAGCGATCACGCCATCTTTCATCGGCTTAATGGCGACGATGTTTCCCGGAGTGCGGCCCAACATTTCTTTGGCTTCTTTGCCGACCGCTTCCACTTCACCGCTGTTTTTGTTGATGGCGACGATGGATGGCTCATTCACCACGATCCCTTTACCACGCGCGTACACCAGAGTGTTGGCGGTCCCCAAATCTATAGCAAGATCACTGGAGAACATGCTGAATAAAGACCGCAAGCTGTGAGCGTGTGTCGATGTTCCGTTCTTAGAAAATCCGTTAGCTGACATAATTACTCTTTTCAGACCCGGGTATTCCGTCGTCGCGGAAATCTCGTGCAAACGGGCGATAGCTCATATTCAGAAGACGCACCGGGAAACGCGCTACTCTGATTCTAGTCGAATGTTTCCCTCGCATGCCTTGCACCAAAGTGCCGGGACTCTCGTCCACTTTCCTGCCTATTGAATGACCACCTTCTTCTGCTTGGTATTCACGCCTCCGGTGGCATTTTGCGCAGTGATCGTGATCACGCTTTCCCCATTGGGAAGCGGCGGAGTGAAGTAATTGAAACTGCCGTCGTTGGCTATCATGGGCACTTCCCGCCCATTTACCATCACCCGGGCGCTGGGCTCGGTCTTCCCCCGGACTTCAATCACATGTCCGTGCTGCACAAAGGGTTCCAGCTCCAGGCGCATACTGATCGCCTCTTTCCCCTTGGGGATCAGGGTGAAGCGGTTCTTCTCGCTCTCAATGGATTCCTTGCCTTGGGCATCAACCGTCTGCACTACCCAGTAATAAGCCCCCTCGCCCAGGTTTGGTACTTGGACATCGGTGCCCGGCACCCGGTGATCGAAAATAGTTGAAGAAAAGAAGGGATTCTTGGAGATTCGCAGCCTGTACCCAGCATTGTTGGCTATCGGGCTCCAGGAAAATTCCACCGGCTTGGGCTCGGCAGAGAAGAAAATGGGCATCATATTCGGGGGCGCGATCAGGGTCGGAGGACCTATCTCCTTCTGCTTTTCCATCTGCCCAGAGGCACTGCGGAAGGTAACTCGTTCGTCGTCCGCCAGGTGAACCACCTGACCGCCGCGGACGACATCGCCCGAACCTTTTTTCAGCAAGATTTCATGCTTGTCCGCGCTCGGGTCATTGTGCACCATGGCCGAGCTTTCCGGCGCCAGTGACGCAGTGGCCCCGGCAACAATTACCTTTGAAGTGGATCCCTGACTGTAGGTCGCGGTCGCCAAATCCACAGTTCCTGTAGTCACGTTCACAGCGACCTGGGTCTGTTGTGCGTTGGACGAGTTCTCTTCGATAACGATCAGCGAGTCCTGTTTAACGGTGTAGCTGGTGCCGTCGTTGAAGACCACCCGCGCCATCCCCTCGGAACCGGTCTGCACCACGTCGCCCTTCTCCAGCGGCAGGCTGTAGTCGGCCGCCACCCAAGTGTTGCTGTTGGTTTTCTTGACCCGCACGGTCCCATCAACATTGGTGAAGTGGGCTTGCTGCGCCACGCTGCCGCCATTGTCAGTTCCCTGACCGGCATTCCCCGCCACTTTCTCCAGCAAGGTGCTCACCGCTGTCATTCCGGCGTGGGTAGCTTGTGGAAACAGCAGGTTGATCACCGCTCCGGTGAAGAGAAGAATGACAATAATCCCTACGATCACACTACGATAGGTGATCGTCTTCCACGCAATGTGGATTCCGGAATTGCGATCCAAAGACACGAATCGGCCGCTTACTCCAATGAAATCTGGATTTTCAGCGAGAGTACCACAAGCTTCTGAGGACTCCCAATAGCTAATTACCTTCGTTTCGCACGGGAGGACTACTACTTCTAACGCCTCTGAATGCTCAGTTCCCGAACTGTCGAAACCTCCTCACGCTGCCAACCAGAGCTCCCGTGCTTCCGCTCTGTCCCCTACACTTGCGACCCATCCCACAGGCTTGTAGGATGAATAGTTTGCGTAATCTTCACGGAGGCGAGTGATGGCCACGGAGACCATTGGCGGCGCGATCGGCATGGGGGTGACGGCAAGCTCCCGCGTTTACAGGAACTTCATTGATGGGGAGTGGGTGGAATCGCGCACCGGCGAACTCTTCGAGGACCGCAACCCCGCCGACACCCGCGATGTAGTCGCAATCTTCCAAAAGTCGGGAAAGGAAGACGTAGATGCAGCCATAGATGCCGCTAATCGCGCCTTCAAGAAGTGGCGGCTGGTGCCCGCGCCTCGGCGAGCCGAAATCATCTATCGCGCCTCCGAAATCCTCATGGAGCGCAAAGAAGAATGCGCTCGCGACATGACCCGCGAGATGGGGAAAATCCTGAAAGAAACACGCGGTGACGTTCAGGAAGCGATTGACACCGGTTACTACATGGCGGGTGAAGGACGGCGAATGTTTGGTCCCACCACTCCTTCGGAACTTCCCAATAAGTTCGCTATGGCAGTGCGCCAACCCTTGGGAGTTTGTGCCATGATCACGCCCTGGAACTTCCCCATGGCAATCCCCTCATGGAAGCTTTTTCCCGCCCTGGTCGCAGGTAACACTTGCGTGATTAAGCCGGCGCAGGATACCCCACTCTCCACCTTCAATCTGGTGCGAGCCCTTAGCGACGCTGGAGTGCCCCGGGGGGTAGTGAATGTCATCACCGGATTCGGATCGAAGATCGGCGCTCCTATGCTCGAGCATCCTGATGTGCGTGCCGTTTCGCTCACCGGCTCTACCGAGGTCGGCCGTATTGTCGGCGAAACTGCAGCCAAAACTTTTAAGCGTTGCTCATTAGAGCTCGGCGGCAAAAATCCGATGATCGTGCTCGACGATGCCAATCTGGATCTGGCGATCGAGGGTGGCCTGTGGGGTGCATTCGGCACCACCGGACAACGTTGCACTGCCACCAGTCGCATCATCCTGCAGAAGGGAATCTACGGAGAATTCACGAATCGCCTGGTAGAGCGCGCGCGCAAGCTGAAAATCGGCAATGGCCTGGATGAAACCACCGACATGGGTCCGGCGATCAACGAGGGCCAGCTCAAGACCGATTTGAAATACGTGGAAATTGGAAAGAATGAAGGGGCGCGGCTGCTCTGTGGCGGTAACCGCCTTACTTCCGGAGAATATCAGCACGGTTGGTTTATGGAACCCACCGTTTTTGGCGATGTTGATCCTAAAATGCGCATCGCCCAGGAAGAGATCTTCGGCCCGGTCGTGAGCTTGATTCCGTGTGACGGGATGGAGGACGCCATCGAAATTGCCAACAGCGTGCAGTACGGCCTCTCCTCCTCCATCTACACTCGCGACGTGAACAAGGCATTCGTATCGGTGCGCGATCTTGAAGCCGGCATCACTTACGTGAATGCCCCGACCATCGGCGCCGAGGTCCATTTGCCTTTTGGTGGAGTCAAGGCCACAGGTAATGGACATCGTGAGGGTGGAATTGGCGCCATCGATTTCTATAGCGAGTGGAAATCAGTTTACGTTGATTACTCTGACAAGCTGCAGCGAGCGCAGATTGATCGTCCCGAATAATTATTATTGTGCGCCCATCCGCATATGATTATCGGCGTCCCTAAAGAGCGTAAGGACCACGAGTCGCGGGTCGGCATAGTGCCATCTGGCGTTAAGGCCCTGGTGGACGCTGGTCACAGTGTGCTGGTCGAAACTGCCGCCGGTGAGCTCTCGTCCATGTCCGACGCCGACTATAAACAAGCCGGCGCCCAGATCGCCGCTTCTGCTGACCAGGTTTGGAAGCAGGCGGACATGGTGGTCAAGGTAAAGGAACCCATTGCCAGCGAGTTCAAGTACCTGCGCAAAGACCTTGTCCTCTTCACCTATCTTCACCTGGCGCCGCTTCCCGAGCTTACAGAAGAGTTGCTGAAGAACACCGTCACCGGCATAGCTTATGAAACCATTCGCGACGGTCACGGCACGTTGCCGTTGCTCACTCCCATGTCGGAAGTCGCTGGGCGTATGTCAGTGCAGGTGGGCGCATCGTACCTTGAAAAGGAACGCGGCGGACGCGGCGTTCTGCTGGGCGGCGTACCTGGGGTCCCTCCCGCCCAGGTATGTGTCATCGGTGGCGGAATTGTCGGTACCAACGCCGCAAAAATTGCGCTCGGCATGGGAGCGATTGTGACCCTGATTGATATCAATCTCAACCGCCTGCGCGAACTGGATGACATTTTCAACGGCCGTCTCTACACCCTGGCTTCCAACTACTACGCCATTGCTAAAGCCACCAAGCACGCTGACCTGGTGATCGGGGCGGTGCTGATCCCGGGTGCCGCTGCACCCAAGCTGGTGAGGAAAGAAATGGTGACTAACATGAAACCGGGAGCGGTGATCGTTGACGTTGCCATTGACCAGGGAGGGTGCATCGAGACCGCGCACCCCACCACGCACAGTGATCCTTCCTACGTAGTTGACGGCGTCGTGCATTATTGCGTGACTAATATGCCAGCGGCTGTTCCCCATACCTCAACTCTGGCGCTCACCAATGCGACCTTTCCATACGTGATGAAGCTGGCACAGATGGGGGTCAGCAAGGCAGTCAAGGCCGACAAAGCCATTTGTGAGGGCGTCAATACCTTCCGCGGCCATGTGACCTACGCCGCAGTGGCCCAATCGCAGGGGCGCCCCGCCAAGAACGTCGCGGAGCTGATCTAACGACACTGACAATTCAACCGTCTGCTGGTTATAGCCTGGGTGTACGCAGCTGCCCAGTTTTGGGCGTGCTGGCGCCGCCCTCGCGGTTGGCTTTTTGGACGTACAGATCGGCGTCCGCCGAGGTGAGGAGTTCTTCCATGGTCAATTGGCCGGTGTAGCTGGAGACACCGCAGCTAAGACTCAAAGTGTAATCGCGTTGTTGTTTACCGTTCCACCTCTCCACCAATTGATTGAGACGCTCAATCGCCACTCCTGCCTGCACCAGATCGGTCTCCGGCATGATCACCAAAAACTCATCACCGCCATAGCGGGTCACAAGATCAGCGTTGCGAAAGTTTTTCTGGAGAAGCAAAGCGGCTTCAACCAGGATGCGGTCCCCGACCAGGTGGCCAAAGCGCGTATTAAAACCCTTGAAGCCATCTATGTCGGCCAGCATTACAGAAAGTATGCTGTGATTTCTCTCGGCACGTGCCATTTCTCTGGTCAACGCTTCTTCCATGAAGCGCCGGTTGAAAACTCCCGTCAAGGCATCAGTCCGTGCCGTTCGCTCCGCGATTTGCAATTGGTGGATCAGTTGACGGCGCGCCCGTAATAACAGCAAGCGCTGCTGAAAAAGATAGGCGTTGAGCAAAACCAGCAGTGCCATCAGGCCAAACAGCAGCTGCGGGAAACTGTCCTGCCGTGCCAATACAGCACTCACGTGCCATAGGAACTGCGGCATGAGCAGCGCGAGAAAACCAGCGGCCACGACTAAAAGGACAATCGCAGCGATCAGCCACAGCTGCAGATCACGCCAGTCAAGCGCGCGGATTTCTTGTTCAATTTGCTCCGGCTCACGCCTGACCTGTTGCTCTTCAGGCTGCTCGACAACCTCTGTTTCCATCTACACGCTCCAGCGGAGATCAGATTGCAAGTAAAGCCTAGTTACAGCTTTGCGACAATAGGCCGCTCAAGCTTGGCACCAGAGTAAATAACAGGTATTTTCCTGTACATTCGTGCGGGGTGTGCAACGGGTGGCACCCATGGGGGTGCAGACCACGTAAGTCGGGGTTTCTGCGAAAAAGGTCAGGAAGCCAGCGGATCGTTCACAGAAATCAGGCCGGTGGAGACCGCGTAGCGCATCAAATCGGCGCGATTGTGCAACTCGAGTTTTTGATAAATGCGAGAGCGGTAAGTTTCGATCGTTTTCACGCTTAGATCGAGGTCGCGCGCGATTTGCGGGTTAGTGAATCCTCGAACCAATCCTTGTAAGACTTCAAATTCGCGTTTGCTCAGTCCTTCTCTTCTGCCATCGTTTGCCGAGGAATTGCTTACCTCCAGAGTGACTGCATCGACCAGACTCGGATCCAAAAACTTTTGCCGGCGTGCAGCGTAACGCAATGCCAGGAGTAATTCGGCATCGCTCGACTGTTTGATCACAAATCCCATCACTCCGGCCTGCAGCATGGCTCGCGCCACTCGACCATCATCATGCACCGTCACAACTACTACCGGGAGCTTGCGGGAGATTCTTATCATTTCCGCAACCATGGCTAGCGCGGAACGAGGCGGCTCAATGGTTTCCAGCAAGATTACGTCGGGCTTGCTTTTGGGTAGCGCCAGCTCGGCTTTGCGCAGGTTGTCAACCTCCGCAACCACTTCAATGTCCTGCACGGAAGAAAACAGGCGCTGCATTCCGGACCGCACCATGGCGTACTTTGAGAACAAAAGGACACGGATTCTCTTCATGCGAGCGCCAACAGTTTAGGGCACAAAGTGAGGAGGTTAAGCAGCAAAGCCCATGTTGTTACAAAAGACGGAATTTTAATGTGCTAACGGATGAGCCGGATGGACGCCCCAACGCCATCCAACTGGTTGGCCGCTCGTCTACCGGTTCTTGGAATGCGCCAATTTGTAAGGAGCTAACCCTACGTAGTGCTTGATTTGTCAGGTGTACTCAGCCCTTTGCTTCATCGCTGCTGTCAGTCGCAACCCCGATTTACAGATGCCCGCAAGCGGCGCATTCTCGCTGGCAAGCAATCCCATAATTTATGACCGCTAATTAATGATTCGCTCTGAGGAGTGAGACTGCCTGCTACCCAAACGGGATTTGAGCGCGTGCTCGAAAGAGCCCCTTTCGTAACCTTGGCCGAGTCTGCGGCTCGCGAGCAAACTGCTGAAGGCAGTTCTGTGCCGAAACTGGTGCCCCGTAAATCGTGGTCGTACGACTAGAACCAATCTGGAGGTAGTGTGGGTACGGACATAAAAGCACTGTTGGTGACGTCTGATCCTGGCATGGTGAATGTTTTCTCCCCGTTGCTCCAGGAGATGCGCATTATGGTGCAATATTGCCCCGACGAGAGCACGGCAGCCCACGATGTCTTAATGGCCAAGTTCGAAGCCGTGTTTTTGGACTGTGACCACATGCCCGGCAACATACCTGTCATAAAAAGCCTGCGGGAGAGCCGATCCAACAAAAATGCAGTGGTGGTGGCGGTGGCCAGCAACTCGGCTGCCCGCCAACAGGCGTTTGATCAGGGCGCGAATTTCGCCTTTGAACGTCCCTTTGTCGTACCCGACATTAAGAAGACATTGCATGCCGCCTACGGGCTGATGCTCCGCGAACGCAGACGATATTTCCGGCATGCGATTGAAATCCCGGTTCGCGCCCGGAGGGACTCGGGTGAGGAACTCTCCTGCAAAACGATCAATCTCAGCCAGAATGGTATGGCGCTCAGCGTCCCTTCACCGCTCAGCCAAGGTGAAGTCCTGGGATTGGTGTTTTCTGTCCCTGATGCCGCTCTTTCCGTAAGTGCCCGTGGGACGGTAGTGTGGGCGGATACGCTGAGTAAGGTAGGCATCTCCTTCCAATGCACCAATCCTGAAGTCGAGAGCCGGTTGACGGCTTGGCTACACGACCGCTTCTATACCCAATTCGATATTGCGCAAACCCAGCCTGCTGCTCCAAAATCTTGAAATGCCTGCTGTGAGCGCCTGGCGGTTACGTTTGCCAAAACTGCTGTCCGTAAATCCTGGGGGAACGCGCGCCGGAAAACTTTCTTTGGTGGCGCACCGCAGCTTGGCTTTTGGCCTCGTACTGCTTGTAATACTGGCGCTGGTGCTGCACCGCTCGTTCTCCCACAACAGGATCATCGCCGGGGTATCGCAACGTCAGCCCACACAGACTGCGCATGGCGCTCCGCGGACCCCTGTTTTGGAAATCTTGGCGGTGCACGAGTACGGCAGCATTATCGAGATTCAGGGCAGGAGTGAGCCCGGAGCTACAGTTATGATCAATGGGGAAAAGGTGGGACTAATCTGGGATGGCACTACCTTCAAACACTTCGTTGGACCCTTCACCGAAGGCCCTACCGTCATCACGCTGACGGCTCAGAATGAAGACGGCGGCGTGAATACCAAGCAAGTGCCGGTGGACATTAAATAACTTTAGTTCAGACCTTTTAACAAACTAACGCGGGAGCGATGCAGGTGCGGCGCCGCGCTCAGGACCTCCGCCGGCCGAAGGCCGAGTAGTCATCGCGCTCTCTGGATTCAGCAAGTGATCGGTGCTGGGGCCGAGGCCGAGCTGAATGAGGGCCCGTGAATCGGGCAACATTTTGGTCTGCCAGCCATGGTCCTTCTGGAAGCGGGTCATTGCAGCCTTGGTGCGCTCGTCCCACTTTCCGGTCATATCGCCCTTCAGATAATTCTCCCGGATCAGAGCGGCCTGAATTTCTCGGGTGCGCTCGGAGTCTATCTTCTGTTGGCCGCGCCGGCGCCAGTTGGCGGTTCTGTGATGCCGTCCCTTGCGGCCAGCTGTGGAGTGTGTCCCGCGGGCACTTACTCGGGTTGCGGGCGAAGAGCTCCCGTTAGCTGATTTGTTGCTGCCTGCAGAAGAACTGGCTGCAAGCAAGAACACCAGCCAACTAACGCCTAGCGCCTTTACCAATTCCGACCGGTTAAGAGTCAACAAAACACCTCAAAAGTGAGTGTTTTCAACCGCTCCAGAGCATACAGTCCCGGAATTGCCAGACCTTACGGGGGCTGGCCGTTAACTATGTTGGCCTGAATACGGCCTGCGCGCCAGCCCCCATTAGTTCCGGTAATAGGTTACGGAAGTGTACCGCCCATGAAGATGGTACCCCCCTGTGAACCGACGCCCCGTGGCCTCACCAAGAAGACCACGTCCTGCTTGCTCTTCAATCCAGAGATGATGCGGTTGAAGCTCTCTTCGTTGTTTACCGGCTGTTTGTTAATTTCCAAAATCACATCACCGCGGCTGAGCCCGATATCGTCAGCGAATGAATTTGGTTTCACGTCGCTCACCACGACACCTTTGTCAGCGGGTAAGTTAAGCCGCTGCGCCATGTCCGCCGTCAGGTTGCGCACCGCAATGCCTACTTTGCTCGATGTGGGCTCAGTGTCGCCGCCGCCTTCTTCGCTTTCGTCACCCAAGCGGGATGCAAAGAGCTTCTGACGATCGGCGATTACGATACTAACGTCTTGCTTCTTGCCGTTGCGAACAAGTCCTAGATTGGCCTTGGTGCCAGGCTTGAGGCTGGCGATTTCTGCCACCAACTCATCACCGTTTTTCACCGGCTTGCCGTTCACCGTAGTGATGGTGTCGCCCACTTGAATACCCGCTTTGGCGGCCGGTCCGTTGGCCACTACGTCCGAAACCGTGACTCCATTGTTGACTCCATAAACCCGTGCAATGGCGGGGATGGCCTGGGCATTAAACTGCACCCCAATCGAGCCTCGCACCACCCGGTGATCGGGACCGATCAAGGCGTTATATACCTGAATTACGGTATTGGAAGGCAACGCGAACCCGACACCCGCGTAGGCGTTGGTTTCCGTGAGGATCGCGGTGTTGATACCGATAACATCGCCATTTAAGTCAACGAGTGGCCCGCCAGAGTTGCCAGGATTAATGGCAGCATCGGTTTGAATGAAAGATTGAAAACTACGGCCGGGCACGATGTTCCGTCCTACCGCTGAGACGATACCTGCAGTCACCGTCTCCTGCAGACCAAACGGGCTACCGATCGCCAGGACCCAATCGCCGGGAACCATGCTGTCGGAATTACCCAGTTTCGAGGCCGGCAAGGAGCGCTCAAGATCAATCTTGATCACTGCCAGATCAGTCTCCTGGTCGGTTCCAATCACTTTCGCATCGTGGGTCACGCCCGGAGGATCGTCCATCAACTTGACGCGAATCCGGTCGGCTTTCTCCACCACGTGGCGGTTGGTGACGATGTAACCCTTAGGATCAACGATGACGCCTGACCCCAACGAGCGCTCGCGAATACCGCCCCCGTCTGGTCCGCCGAAAATATCAGGACCCTGGTCATCTCCTTGTCCCTGGTCGCCTTGCTGCCCACCTCGCCCGCCTGGAGCACCCTGGCCACCACCCGGTCCTCCGAAGAACCGGTCGAAAAAGTCCTCAAAAGGAGCTTGGTTGCCCCCACCACCTCCAGGTCCTCGCCGGCGACGCACATTCTTTACCGTGGACTCAGTATTAATGTTGACCACGCTCGGCTCCATGGTCTTCGCAATCTGTGAGAAGGTGTTGGACATCTGCCGCGGCGACGGCACTGTCAAGGGAGTGGCGCTGGCCGACGATGACTTGCTCTTTTCCTGTCCTCTGACGCCGTATGAAACAACCGTTCCTATCAAGATACCGATCGCCAGCGTCACCAGAATCGTGAAGCCGTGGGCGAAACGATGGGCCTTCCAACCTGCCCATAAATTGCGGGGATTCATAAACTTCCTCCGGAATTAGTGCAAACTTCGAGATTATACCTGTGGGTGCAGAAACTGGAATACATTGCGGTATTTGGGATCAACCCTACTCTCTTAGACGCAGAAAACCTGGTAACCGTTATCAAAAGGGTAATCAAGTGAGCTTAATTCTGGCAAAATTGATGTTTTCAGGCCCTTGGCTATGGCCCGGCGTTATTTGGCCTCGAAGACGGTCTTGCCCCCGATCACGGTGCGCAGTACGCGCGTCGTCAGTACCTCGGCGGGAGCAACGCCAGTGAGATCGCGGTCAAGAACTACAAAATCGGCTAGTTTGCCGGGGTTCAGCGTTCCCTTGTCATTTTCGGCAAATTCCGCATAAGCGGCCCCGCTGGTATAGGCCGCAAGCGCCTCATCCATAGTCAACTTCTGTTCGGGGAAGTATTCCTTTGTACCGGCTTCGTTTTTGCGGGTCACGGCCGCGTAGAGGCCCCGAAAAGGCGCGATCGGTTCAACCGGATAGTCAGTCCCAAAAGCCAGATAAACGCCATTGCGCAGAAATTCCGCCCACGGATACGAATGCCGCGCCCGCTCTTCGCCAATACGATCTACAGCCCACTTCATATCCGTGAGCAGATGGTTGGGCTGCATGGAGGCGATCACTCCCAGTTGGCGGAAACGCGTGAATTGGTCCGTCGCTACGACCTGCGCATGTTCGATCCGCCAGCGATGATCTTCGCGTCGCGGATTGGGCATTCCCGTTTGGTGCTCGCGAAGATAGCGTTCCGCTTCCGCAAAAGCCTGCAAGGCCATCTCGATACCACGGTCGCCGATGGCATGGAACCCCACCTGGAACCCGGCGGCCGCCCGATCATCTATCAACGAATTGAGCTGGGTTTGCGTGTATTGCGCAAGCCCGGTGTTTTGTGGGTCATCACTGTACGGTTTAATCAGCGTCGCAGTGCGCGACCCGAGGGAGCCATCCATAAAACCCTTGAGCATGCCGGTATGCAGCATCGTGTCGGATTCCGGGTGATGGGCGCGATGCTGTTCCAGCACGTTCAAAGCGGTAGGAAATGGCGGCCACTCGGAGATCCGTAGCGTCAGTTGCCCTTCCCGCTCCAGGTCTTCATACACCAGGAAATCTTCCCAATCGGAATAATCCTGCGCCGAGGTTATCCCCCAGCGTGCCGCGTCCTGCAGCGCCAGCAGGATCGCTTGCCGCCGCTGCGAAGGACCAGGCTTGGGAATTTTTGAGGCCACCAAATTCACCGCGCTACTCTCGCGCAGGATGCCAGCCGCCTCTCCCGAAGCCTCGCGATCTATCTTTCCGCCCGGCGGATCGGGCGTTTCGCGCGTTATTTCTGCAGCCCGCAACGCGGCCGTGTTTGCCAGCGATATATGTCCGTCTACACGCTCGAACAGCGCCGGATGATCTCCCGTGACAACATCTACGTCCTGCCGCGTGGGTAACTTCTGTCCCGGCCACAACGTGTGGTCCCAACCACCGCCCTGAATCCATTCTCCGGGGGCTGCGGCCTTGGCGCGAGCTGCGATTCTGGATTTCATCTCGTCCAGCGAGTTTGCGCCGGTAAGGTCCACGTTGAGCTTCACAAATCCGCCGGAGGCGAGATGGGTATGCGCGTCGTTGAAGCCGGGCATTACGAAGTGCCCGCCCAGGTCAATCACCTGAGTGTGTTTGCCCTTGAGCTTGCTGATTTCAGCGTCGGTGCCGACTGCGACCAAACGATCACCGCGGACTGCGAGTGCCTGCGTGCGTGGCAGTATGGCGGCCTTTAACCCCGGCGAAGCGCCGCCTGCGGCCGGAGCCAACGTTGCCCCGGTGTAGATGTTCCCGTGAATATAGATCGTGTCCGGCGAACCGGCGCTGGTTTGCGCCTGCGCGGCGCTCGCCGACAGTAAAGCGACGACACTCCAGATCGCAAGACGCTTCATCTATTTGCTCCCGCCAGAGCCAGCAATGAGAGCAGAATTCGTTGCAGGGCCAGCTCACGGCCGCTGCAATCGAACCACTCTTGCAGGGTGTGAGCTCCACCCCCGGCGCCGCCGCCTCCAATGGCTGCTGCCTCTCGTCCCAATGAAAGCGGAATATTCGCGTCGGTAGATGCGCGCTGCACCTGCGACGAATTCTGCAGGTGCGAATCCACGGCGCGGATGACACGCAGAATGCGGGCGTTGCCATCCAGTTCGCCAGCCGGGCGGCTGCCGATCACCACCGCCTCATAGGTAATCGGTGACGTCTTAGGCGTGGAATTTCCCGGCCTGGTCTGCCGCTCCGCCCCTAACGCCTGATCGAGAGCGGCGCGCAGCGCGGCCTCAAGACGATCAATCTCAGTGCTTGACGTGGAGCGAATGTCCACCCGCATGCTGGCAGATTCCGGAATCGAATTCACCGATGTTCCGCCGCGAATCACGCCGATGTTAAACGTGGTTTTCGGCACTGCGGAAACACGCACCTGGCTGAACCTCTCAATCGCGCGCGCCAGCAGGATAATAGGATTGGGAATCCCGAAGTCGCTCCAGGAATGTCCTCCCGGCCCGCGCACCACGATCTCGAACCGGCGACTGCCGAGAGCTTCCGCAACAATGGTGTCAGTCCCTGCGCCGTCGAGCACCAAGGTGGCGGCAATCTCCTCCGACCAGTGCGGATCGGAAAAAATGTGCCGCATACCGCGCAGATCACCCTCGCCCTCTTCGCCTACATTCCCAATAAACACCACCGGCGCATCATGTTTGATTTTGGCCGATTGCAGCGCGGCGCTGATTGCCAGCAGAGCCGATACCCCTGCGCCATTGTCGGAGATTCCGGGACCAAATAGCCGATTGCCCTCGCGCCTCGGCTGGACGGATGTGCCTGCGGGAAAAACCGTGTCTATGTGGGCGCTGACGGCAATGAATTTTGCCGTCGGGTCAGTGCCGCGGCGAGTACCGATCACATTCCCGACTTCATCGGTATGGACCTCAGCCAGTCCCAGTTCGCGAAAGCGCTCGGCCACCCAGGCCGCCCGCTGCGATTCCCCAAACGGTGGGCCAGGAATCGCCGCCAACTGCATTTGCCAGGCAGCAATGCGCGGCTCGTTCGCGGCAAACCAGGTGAACGCCGACTGTACACGGCTCTGCGCTGCCAGACGGGCAATCTCCTGGATGGATGGCGCCGTCTCCGTGGTTTCCATGCGTGAGGTCGCAGCCATGGGCGAAGCTGCCATCTTACAACGCCGGGTTGCGGGGAAGGAAAAGCAGGTCGGGGGAGCCGGACTAGGGTTTGCTTGCCTTGGTATTTCCGCAACACTCCATGATTTCTGACTCTGTGAGCAGGCGGTCGGAGGCCTTCGCCCGTTGATAGATACGTTCCACTAATTCATCCCTCGCTGGAATCTCATGCTTCTCCAACCAGAAAAGAATATTCGACTTTCCGCTCATCGGGCCGATATCAATCAGCTGCTCCATTCCAAAGTAGTGCGCCGGAACACCGGAGTAGATGGCATTCGCGAGCTCGGTATCGTGCTTCTTGTAAGCCTTGATCACCGCCGCGGCGTGCACACCCGTTGCGGTGCGGAAGGCATCTTCGCCCAGCACCGGATAATTCGCGGGAATTGGCGCTCCGGTCGCTTCCGAAACCGCGTAGCAATATTCCTTCAGCCGTGTCAGATCCTGACGGTCCCACGGCGGCACCCCCATCAGCTTAAGATTGACCAGCATCTGGTCCATCTGGGTGTTGCCCACTCGCTCCCCAATGCCAACCGCGGTGGCGTGCACACAATTTGCGCCGGCCATGAAGGCGGCCAGCGAGTTAGCCACCCCCAGGCCGCGATCGCAATGGCCATGCCAGTCCACTCGGATCTTTTCTCCTGAGGGTTTGACTACTTCCTCAATGACGAACTTCACCAGCGCGCTCACTCCCGCGGGCGTCGCATGGCCGCAGGTATCGCAGATCACGATGGCGCGCGCGCCGCAGTTGATTGCGGTTACATAGAGCCGCTTCACCATTTTCGGATCGCAGCGGGTGGTGTCCTCGGTGACATACATGACCGCCAGCCCGAGCGAGACGGCGTACTTCACCGCCTCCTCGGTTGTGCGGAGCAGGAAGTCCTCCGTCCAATCCTCGGTGTAACGCCGAATGGGACTGGAACCAATAAACGTTGCCGCCTCAATCGGCAGTCCCACTTTTTGCGAGATCTCCGCAATCGGACGAATATCGTTTTGGTGAGTGCGCGCGGCACAGTTGGCCTTGATCTTTAAGCGCGATTGCACGATCTCCTTCGCCAGGGCTTCCACATGCTCGCAAGCACGCGCGCCGGCACCGGGCAGGCCGAGGTCGAGGGAGTTGATGCCCAGGGTTTCCATTAAATGCATAATGCGGATTTTTTCGGGAATGGCAGGATCGCGCACCGAGGGCGACTGCAGCCCATCGCGCAGCGATTCATCATTGAGCAACACCGGCCCAACTGGTCGCTGCGCCGCGCCGTCGGCCTGGTTCCAATCGTAGATAAGCTCGGAGGCCTTCACTAAATCATTTCGATGCGGTGCTATGCCTTTGGCGGCAAAGTCAGACCGGGAGTGGAGATTTGCCCTTGCCCGGCAACATTCGTGCCCTGTGGGTCCACGGGGCTCGGCAGATACAAGGTTTTGCAGTGCTCGCAGCGATAAATCTCCGCGTCACGCCCAAACGCCTTCTCCACGTCGCCGTCGTGCTCCCGCTCCATGATGTCGTCCACGTAGTACCAGCGCTTTAAATGGCCACCGCAGAGCTTTCCCTTCGCATCTTTTTCGTTGCAGGCGCGCTGACCCGGTTTCTTGATTTTCACTTTATGATGAGGAAGTTGCTGTGGTGCCTGCGCCGACTGCGCCTGTGTCGCCAAGGGCCTGGACCTCGGGTTAAGTTGCGGCAAGCGCCGCTCGCGCCCATTCTAACCGAACTCTCACAGCCATCGCTTGCGCAGGTAGGCTCCTGCTGAGCGCATGCCGCCCGCGATTCGGCGAGCTCCGCGTGCGAACAGAAAGTCCAAAAAGCCTTCCATCTGCCGATTAAACTTCGGCCCGTAGCCGTACCACCATACTTTACGCAATCTCGGCAGCATGTCCGAATCCACATACTTTGTCCGCACCATCTCTTCCATTCCCAGTCTTCCATGTGTGTGCCCAAGTCCGCTTGCCTTCATCCCCCCGTGCGGCGACTCGCTGATACCAAAACAGGAGAGCACATCGTTCACCATTACTGTCCCGGTGTGAATTCGCTTGGCTAGACGTTCACCGCGAGCGCGGTCGCGCGTCCAGATGCTGGCCGCGAGACCAAATTCCGAGTCATTTGCCAGGCTGACAGCTTCCTCGTCGGAATGGAACGGCATTACCGGCAGCACCGGACCAAAAGTTTCTTCCCGCATCACTGCCATTTGGTGATTGACGTCGGCGATCACAGTGGGCGCATAAAAGTTCGGCCCGGTCTGAGGTAGCCGCATACCTCCCGCCAGCACGCGTGCGCCCCGCGACCTCGCATCTTCCACATGTGCCTCGACAATCTGCAGCTGGCGTTGGTGAATCATCGGGCCCACATCAGTCTCCGGATCCAGGCCGTTGCCCACCCAGAGCTGCTTGGTTTTTTCTACGCAGGCGTTCAAAAAGCGTTCATACAGGCTGCGATGCACATAGCAGCGCTCCACCGAAAGGCACGCCTGGCCGGCATTCACAAACGCGCCCCAAACCGCCGCGCTGGACGCGACTTGCATGTCGGCATCGTCGAGCACCAGCATGGGGTCTTTGCCGCCTAACTCGAGCACCACTGGTAACAGCCGCGCTGCCGCAGCCTCCGCCACTCGCTTTCCACTGGCCACGCTGCCAGTAAAGATCAGCTTATCTATATCGCTGCCGAGCAACGCCGCTCCCGTAGCACCGTCGCCGACCACCACCTGAAAAACATCCCCCGGGACGCCCGCCGCGTGCAGCAGCGATTGCAGTTCGAGTGCAGCCAGTGAGGTTAGCTCTGACGGCTTCAGCACTACTGCATTACCGCACACCAGCGCTGCCAGACTTTCAGTCGCGGGGATAGAGAATGGATAATTCCACGGCGAGATGATGCCCACCACGCCCCAGGGCTCGCGCAGGATGCGTCCGCGTTTCGCCTTCATGACCAGGTTGGCATGCGGGACCGCCTGGTCGCGCATGACCGAGTATGCATTGTCAGCGCAAAAGCGGGCAGCGTCGAGCGCCACCAGAACTTCCGTTAGCAGCGCTTCGACGTAAGGTTTACCAGCCTCGCGGGTAATCAATCGCGCAACATCTGATTTCCGGTCATGCAGCAGTCGCTGGAATCGCCGCAGGATGTCCGCCCGTCGCCGGACGCCCAGCGCGTCCCACGCCGGTTGCGCTGCTCGGGCACGCGCGGCCGCAGACACCACTTCAGCTTCGCCCCAGCAGGCGAACTCCCGCAACACTTCTCCGGTCGCAGGATTCACGGAGACTATTCGCGCAGTCGTGATTTTGGCTTCTGTCGCCATGCCGCTCACGGTCGAGAATTTCCAGTCTATTCGCGGGGGCTGATCTCGCGATTAATATTCCACGTTCACCAGATACAGCCCGTGCGCCGGGGCAGTGGGCCCGGCAGCCGACCGGTCACACGCAGATAAGATGCGCCCCAGGTCTGACTCGCCCAGCGTCCCCTTTCCTATTAGCAAAAACGTGCCGACCAGATTGCGCACCATGTGGTGCAGGAATCCATTGCCACGTACGGTGTAAACCAACTCGTCGCCTTGGCGTTCCCAGGAGGACGTAAAAATAGTGCGCACATTCGACGTTGTCTCATCCCCTCCACGCTCCGGATCGACGGCCGCAAAAGAGGTGAAATCGTGCTCGCCAACGACTTGGTGGGCGGCGGCGCTCATGGCAGCTTCGTCCAAGGGGTAGGGATAGTGGTAAACGTAGCGGGCGCTAAATGGCGGGCAAATGGCTGCCCTATGCATACGGTAGCGGTACGTCTTGGCACGTGCTGCACCCCGGGCATGAAAATCCGGCGCAGCCTCTTCCACCCGCAGCACGCGTATCGCTGGGGGCAAACTATCGTTAAGCGCGACCACCAGATTGTCGGCGGGAATAGGCGATTCAATGGCGCAACTAGCCACTTGTGCAAGCGCGTGCACACCGGCATCAGTGCGCCCAGAACCTTGCGGCAACACCTTTTCGCCGGTGATGCGTTCAAGCGCTGCTTGCAGCAAGCCCTGTATGGTCGGGAGTCCGGGTTGCACCTGCCAGCCGTGGAAGTCGAAGCCGTCATAAGCCAGCGTAATTTTCAGGTTGCGCATTGGAATTCAGCGAATCTAAACCCCCGCTGTGGCAATCGAAGACACTTACAAATGTTTGTTGCCAAACCGGATAGCAGCGTCTGTTTGACTATACTGTTGGACTTCACGCCGCAGGTCGAAGCCGGTTGGGTGCGGCTGGACGCCGGAAATATGAAACCGATCCGCTCCCGCTCACGTATACGGTGATGACATTTGCCGCGTTTTAGAGTCTGTTCCGTGTCGTGCATTCACAGATGTTAAGCACTAATTGATGGAGATAATCGCATGCGTTTTAGCCGTCTGAGTATCGCCAAGTGCCTGATTTTGTTATCTGCCGCCCTGGTTATGCCGCCTGCATTCTGGGCGCAACAAGATTACTTGAAGCCGCAGAGCCATCTGCCTTTGCTGTGGGCGCCGTACACGCCTCGCAAGGTGCCACCCCCTAATTTCGGCAACACCACTCGCATTGACCAACTGATGCACGATGGCACCTTGACCCTCTCGCTGAATGATGCCATCGCTCTGGCGCTCGAGAACAATCTCGACATAGCCATCGCACGCTACAACTTGCCCATTGCAGATACGGATATTTGGCGCGCCAAGGCTGGCCAGTCGACCTTAGGCGTGAACACCGGCTTGGTGCAAGGTACACCGGGAGGGGGCGTCGGCAGCATCGGCGCAGGCGGCGTGGGCAGTAGCACTACGGGAGCCAGCGGGACGGGCGCGGGCGGAACTACGGCTGCGACTGGTGGAGCTGGTACCGGCGCTTCGGGACTGGTTCAATCAACCATCGGCGCGGGCCCGCCCATTGGCAATTATGACCCGGTCTTCACTTCCGGACTGAGTATTGAACACCTTGCACAGCCCACCTCCAGCCCGTTTGCCGGAGCCAGGAACCTGCTGACGAACACCGCGACCGCGAATTTCGCTTACCAGCAAGCCTTCGCCTCCGGGACTGCCATCAACCTCGGGTTCAACAATCAACGCCAGACCACAAATAGCTTGTTTAACGGTCTCAACCCAATTCTTAACAATGGCTTCCGCCTCGCCCTCACTCAGCATCTGCTGCAAGGCCTCAGCCTCGCCGCCAACAAGCGCTTTATTACCATTGCTAAAAATAATCGCGAAATCTCTGACGTCGCTTTCCGTAACCAGGCGATCAATACTGTGTCACAAATTCAGAACATCTACTGGGACCTGGTCAGCGCCTACGAAAATGTAAACGTGCAGGAAAGCTCACTGGCATTGGCCAAGAAAACGCTTGCAGACAATCAGAAGCAGGTAGAGATCGGCACCCTTGCTCCTATCGAGATCGTGCGCGCCAGCAGCGGCGTTGCCGCAGCCAATCAGACCTTGATTGTCGCCCAAACCAATCTCCAACTGCAGGAACTGCTCATGAAGAACGCCATCACGCGGAACCTTTCTGATCCCGTGCTGGCAGGCGCCCACGTGATCCCGACAGATACCATGGCGGTTCCTTCCGCCGAGCCGGTGGTTCCCGTCCAGGATCTTATCAATGATGCGCTCTCGCACCGCCCCGAAATGGCCCAGTCGCGCATTGATTTGGTGAACCGTGACATTACAAAGAAAGCTACCCGAAACGAACTGCTGCCCAGCCTGGACTTGGTCGGCTGGTACGGAGCCAGTGCTATAGCGGGCGAGACCAACCCGCTCACCATCTGCGCACCAGCTGGACCCAACAAAAGCAGCTTCTGCACGCCCGCAAGCCAGGTACAGCCGCCGACCGGGTTGGGCCACTCTTATTCCACCCTTTTCGGCTACAACAACCCAGACTATGCCATCGGATTCAACGTCAATATCCCCATCCGCAACCGCACCGCGCAAGCCACACAAGTGCGCTCAGAGTTCGAATATCGGCAGGCGCAATTGCTGCTGCAAGAACTCCAGAACCAGATCATCATCCAAGTGCGCAACGCGCAATTTGCGGTGCAGCAGAACCGGGCCCAGGTGGAAGCAGCCCGTGAAGCTCAGAGGTTTGCCCAGCAGTCGCTGGAAGCCGAACAGAAAAAGTACGCTCTCGGCGCTTCCACGACCACTCTGGTTTTGACTGCACAGCGCGACCTGGCACAAGCGCAATCCAACACCGTGGCCGCGCTTTCCTCCTACGAGAAGTCCCGCGTCGAACTGGATCGAGTGACCGGTTTGACCCTGACGCACAACAACATAGACTTGGCCCAGGCGGAGAGCGGCAAGGTTGTCAGCATGCCGCACGTGCCGGGAGTGGGTCCGCGGACCGAACAGAACCCGCAGAATCCAAGCCCAACTCCAGCACCGTCACAGCCGGTACCGCAAAACCAGCCGCAGAACTGATCCTCGGCTTTACCGCGATAGCTATCGGCAGCATCTTGAAAGGGCGCGGCTTCAATCCGCGCCCACCTTCAAACCATCGCTTTCCTCTGTGCCCTCCGTGTCCTCTGTGGTTAAATTCACTCCGTGACGCTTTCGGTCGTCATCATCACTTACAACGAAGAAGCCAACATCGGCCGCACGCTGCAAAGCGTTGCGGGCCTTGTCCGCGAGGTCGGTGGGGAGATCATCGTGGTTGATTCCGGCTCGACCGACGGTACGCTTGAGATCGCCCGCAGCTTCGGCGCAAAAACCTTTGTCGAATCCTGGAAAGGCTACGCAACCCAAAAAAATTCAGCACTCGACAGAGCTAGCGGCGACTGGATTCTCTCCCTGGACGCAGACGAAACGCTCGAACCAGAGCTCATCGGTGAGATTGCACAGCAGTCCCCAATTCGCGAAAGTGTTCCTATAAAACCTTCCGATAACTGGTGCCTCACATCGGTGGAGGCGAATCGGTCGGCTCCGGAAAAATTACGCAACCTGGAAAAGGAACCGGCTGGCTACTGGATTCCACGCAAGAACTTTTTTCTCGGCCGCTGGATTAAATACGGAGGTTTTTGGCCCGATCCAAAGCTACGCCTGTTCCGCCGCGGCGCTGCCCGCTTCGAGGACCGCCTGGTCCACGAAGATGTCAAGCTCAACGGGCCGGCCGGCAAACTCAAGCACTCCCTCATCCACCACTCCTATCCCACTCTCTCCGACTACATTGACCACATGAACCATTACTCATCCCTCGGCGCGGAGATGGCCACTCAAACCTCCGCCCCGCGGAGCTTCAGCGTCTTCAACATTGTCCTGCGGCCGGCCGCCAGGTTCATTTACAACTATTTCATCCGGCTCGGCTTTATGGATGGCCGCGAAGGCCTGCTCTTGCACCTTTATCATTCGGTTTACGTCTCCTGGAAGTACGCCAAAGCCTGGGAATTGACACGAAAGCAGCAGACTTGAGTGCCTTGTAACCGCTGCGGTGCATCTCTATTATTGATAGTTCTCACGTGGTGAAAATGGCAGGCAAAAACAAGACTCCGAAGACCGTAGCCGAAAGCCCAATTCAGGATGTGTTCGAGGGTCGACATCCCTCTCCCGGCGAGAAAAAGTGGGCGGAAGAAGTCCTCGCTCCCGCTTTAGAGAAAGCGCCGGAAAAGCCAATCGGCGCACCCAGCGGCGTCAACCTTGATGAGCACGGAAACGCCCGCTTCACCACCATCTCCGGTGTGCCGGTGCGTCGCCTGTACACGCCTGCCGACTTGCCGGAGGATTGGGATTACGACACGCACCTGAATCATCCCGGACAGCCGCCGTTCACCCGTGGCATTCACGCCAGCGGCTACCGCGGGAAGCTTTGGACCATGCGCCAGTTCTCCGGCTTCGCTTCTCCGGAGGAGACTAACCAGCGCTACAAGTACCTGCTCGAACACGGCGGAAGCGGACTCTCGGTGGCCTTCGACCTGCCCACGCTGATGGGCTACGACTCCGATCACCCCGCCAGTGAAGGGGAAGTGGGCAAATGTGGCGTCGCCATTGACTCACTCGAGGACATGGAGATCCTCTTCAACGGCATTGATCTGGAGAAGACCACGGTCTCCATGACCATCAACTCTCCGGCTTCGGTGTTGTGGGCGATGTACCTGGTGGTGGCGGAGAAGCAGGGCGCCGACTGGAAGAAAATCTCCGGCACCCTCCAGAACGACATCCTTAAGGAATACATCGCGCAGAAAGAATACATTTATCCGCCCGCGCCCTCCATGCGGCTGGTGGTGGACACCTTCGAGTTCGGTTCCCGATTCACTCCCAAGTTCAACACCATTTCGATCAGCGGATACCACATCCGCGAGGCCGGCTCGACGGCGTTGCAGGAATTGGCCTTCACCCTCTACGACGGCGTGGAGTACGTGGAGTGGGCGCTCCGCCGCGGGCTTGACGTTGACGATTTTGGCCAGCGCCTGAGCTTCTTCTTCAACGCCCATAACGATTTCTTTGAAGAGATTGCCAAGTACCGCGCGGCCCGCAAGATCTGGTATCAGGTGATGAAGGACCGCTTTCACGCCAAAAAGCAGCGCACCTGGCTGATGCGCTTTCACACCCAAACGGCTGGCGTTTCGCTCCCGGCGCAGCAGCCCATGAACAACATCGCGCGCGTGGCGCTCCAAGCGTTAGCAGCGGTGCTCGGCGGCACTCAATCACTGCATACCGATTCTTACGACGAAGCCCTCGCCCTGCCCACAGAAGCCGCGGCGCGTATTGCTTTACGCACCCAACAGATCATTGCCTACGAGTCCGGTGTGCCGCAGACGGTAGATCCGCTGGGCGGATCCTATTTCCTCGAGCGGCTCACGCTCGATATGGAAAAAGGTGCTTTCGACTACTTCGACAAGCTGGATGCTATGGGTGGCATGGTCAAGGCCATCGAGCGCGGTTATCCGCAGAAAGAGATTGCCGAAGCCTCGTATCAATACCAACGCGCGGTTGAGGCCAAAGAGAAAGTCATTGTCGGCGTAAACGACTTTGTGATTGAAGAGGAATCTCCGAAGATTCTCTACATTGACGAGACGGTTGCGCGGCAGCAGTCGGCCAAGCTGAAAAACCTGCGCCAGCGCCGGTCCAATGAGGAAGTAGAGCGCCGCCTCGAAGCCCTGAAGCGCGCAGCCGCCCAGGAGCCCAAGATCGGCAGCAACGATAAAATCTCCAATGCCAATACCATGCCTTACATTGTGGAGGCAGTTCGCGCCTATGCCACGGTGGGCGAAATCTGCGAGGCGCTGCGCCAGGTTTACGGAACGTACACGGAAATGAGCATCACGTAAGCCGCTTCGTGGCCGCCAATCTTGTTCCTGAGAAGCGCTCCCGCTGCCGGGTAACAAACGCGTGGTCCGCAGACAAACGTCCCCTGCTTTCAGCGCCCTCGCCTGCGAGTTCGGCTGCCCCGGGGTCCACTTTGTAAATCAGCAGAAGATGTAATTGAGTAGCTATGAGAGCCAGTTGCTCGCTGATGTTTCTCAACTCCAGCACGGTCGCACTTTCCTTCGGTTTTCGTGTCGCCATGGTCTCCTCCACAACGATGGTATGGCGGCTGAGACCTTGAGCATGATGTTTCATCCCACACCAAGGTACCTTCTTTCCCGAAACGCGTCTGATATTCTCTGTGTCTTTTCACCTTGGTGAAGAATCCAACTCCCGTGCAGCAAGCGGTTGACCATCTGAAATCTGCCGACCCCGTCTTGGCCGGTATCATCGAGCGTGTCGGGCCGCTTCGCATGCAATACCGCGAGCCCGTCTTTGAGACCTTGGTTCGGTCTATCGCCTTTCAACAGTTGAACGGTAAGGCTGCGGCCACAATTTTCGGTCGCCTGCGCTGTGCCTGCCTGAACAGTTCCGCCGACGATTCGCCGCTCACCCCGGAATCCATCCTGGCTCTGAGCGAAAAACAGATGCGGGCGTGCGGCCTCTCCCGCCAGAAGCTGAGCTATATTCGCGACCTCGCCCAGCGGACCGCAGCCGGAGAAATAGACTTTGCTCGCCTACCCGAAATGTCAGACGAAGATGTCATTGAGCACCTCACCCGCGTCAAAGGCATCGGTGTCTGGTCGGCGCATATGTTCCTGATCTTTGCGTTGCGCCGGCCCAACATCATGCCCACCCTTGATTACGGTATTCGCGCTGCCATAAAAAAGTTCTACCGCAAACGCAAGCTGCCCAATCACAAGCAGCTCATGAAAATCGCGAAACCGTGGCAGCCCTACTGTTCGGTGGCGTGCTGGTATCTGTGGCGCAGCCTGGACGTGAAGGCCTAAGGAGCGTTTCCTCGGGAATCGAGGCAAATCAAAGCTTGAATACCACCCTCTGTGACCCTTCGTGTCCTTTGTGGTTAAATGAAGCTCAATGCCCGAGGAGCGCAAAATCCGTGTCCTGGTGGCCAAACCCGGCCTTGATGGTCATGACCGCGGCGCCAAAGTTATCGCCCGAGCACTGCGCGATGCCGGCATGGAAGTCATCTACACGGGCCTGCGCCAGACACCCGATATGGTCGTCAACGCGGCGCTTCAAGAAGATGTTGACGTCATCGGCCTCTCCATTCTTTCTGGCGCCCACAACGCCATCGTGCCTCACGTCATGAGACTCCTGCAGCAGAACAAAATGGATGACGTGCTCGTCCTGGTGGGCGGCATCATCCCTGATCAGGACGTGACCGCGCTCAAGCAGGCGGGGGTGGCCGGAATTTTCCAGCCCGGCACCCCAATGGACGAGATCGTCGAATTCATCCGCAAAAACGTAAAACCTCGCAGCTTGCCGGCAGCCAGATAAATGGCCGAGAACCCCACCCGTCAACGCGGGCTGATCGAAAGTGCCATCGGCCCCAGTCCCTGGTACTGGAATACCTTTCCTACAATTGTTGGCGCCTCGGGCCAGAAATTCTTATGGTCCTATCACGGCAACGACGGCGAGCTTGCGTATCTGGTCACCTTGGCGCTGCCGCAGGAACGCGACAAGCCACGCCTGGCGCTGAACACCTACAGTCGCGCCTTCCCTATTGGATCAAATCTGCTCGGCGTCTGGTGTCCCGAGCCGGGCGCGCTTCGCCTCTTGTGCTTCGATCCCGACCAGCTCAAGGCGTTTTCCTTCACTGACGTGGTGGGCTGGTTCAAGCCTTCCACTGAACGTGTGTACTCTGCTACAGAACCCCTCGCTGAATTGGAATTGAGTTCCTCGCTGCCGGAAGGCACTCACAAGATCGAGGTCCCGGCCGAGTTTCGCGGGATAGACGAGCTGCTGCTGATCAACACCACTCCTGCTCGCACCAAGGACGACCCCGCCATTGCCATTTATGTTCTATATGCGGCCGCCGGGTTGGTGGAAGTGCTGCCGCAACAATGGTTCACGCCCAATAAGTACGAAGTTGGCCGGCAGTGGATCGCTCGCGTCGTGCGCGACCCTGCAACGCAACGCATCATTGGCGAGGGAGTGCGCGTTGGCAACTTCGAGCTGACGGAAGACGGGCGCAACGTGGAGCGCTGGATAAGTACCGCCGAATGAGCTGCCCTATGTAATTTGGTCAACTTCTAATCTGTAATTGACTTCAGGCGATTATTCCGTTCAACACGATTTTCCATTGCAAATTACCCATCACCAATTACAGATTCTTGACGGTGTGCATGTACTGCGTCTGTGCTCCGAGGATGGGACCAATCGCCTTACCCATGCCTGCCTGCTTGCGTTGACCGAGGCGATCCGGGACTTGGCCCGCGAAGCGCCCAAGCCGCTGATCATCACCGGCAACGAAAAATTCTTTTCTGCGGGCGCTGACCTCGTCGAGATTTCCGCCCTCACCGCGCCTCAGGCGCTGGAATTTTCCCGCGATGGACAGGAGCTGATGAATCTGGTCGAGACCTTCCCGGCTCCGGTCTGCGCTGTCGTCGAGGGTTACTGCATGGGCGGTGGGTTGGACCTCGCGCTCGCTTGTCGCTACCGGGTGGCAGCGCGCAACGCGATTTTCGGACATCGTGGAGCTGCTCTAGGACTGATCACCGGGTGGGGTGGCACCCAGCGATTGCCCCGCTTGATCAGCAAGGCACGAGCCCTGCAGATTTTCGTCACCGCCGAAAAGCTGGACGCTCGTCAGGCACTCAGGATGGGTTTGGTGAACACCATCGCCGAAGATCCGCTGGATAAAGCTATCCGGCTGCTCAAGTCCCGGCACTCTAATTTTGAATTCCTCCGTGCCTCTGTGTCTCTGTGGTGAAGCGTTTGCGCCCTTCCGCTCCGCTGTTATACCGTAAATAGTTTCCCCAACTGGCCTCATGGCAGACCGTACCAAGCCCACTTCGGATGCGCCCTCGAATACCCTCTTGTCCACCGTGGACCCTACCTCAAAGCGCTTTGAAACCAACATGCGCGCCATGGCGGAACTGGTCACCCGCATGCGCAACCAAGAAGAGAACATCCGTGAGGGCGGCGGCAAAAAGTCTATTGACAACCAGCACAGTAAAGGCCGGTTGACCGCGCGTGAGCGCATCGCGCGGCTGCTTGATCCGGGCACCGAGCTATTCGAACTGGGACCTTATGCTGCCTGGGGCATGTACGAAGAATGGGGGGGCGCGCCCGCCGCGGGCGTGGTTACCGGTCTGGGCCGCATTCACGATCGCCTTTTTATGCTGATCGTGAACGATGCCACGGTGAAGGCCGGGGCTTTCTTTCCCATGACCGCGAAGAAGGTGATTCGCGCCCAAAACATCGCCATTGATAATCGCATCCCCACCATTTACCTGGTTGACTCCGCCGGCGTGTTTCTGCCGCTTCAAGAAGACGTTTTCCCAGACACCGACGACTTTGGCCGCGTCTTCCGCAACAATGCCGTGATGTCCGCTAAAGGCATCCCGCAGATCGCCGCCATCATGGGCATGTGCGTGGCCGGCGGCGGCTACCTCCCGGTGATGTGCGACCACGTGCTCATGACTGAAGGCAGCGGCCTTTTTCTGGCAGGCCCGGCGCTGGTGCAGGCCGCAATCGGCCAGAAGGTCTCGGCTGAAGAACTCGGCGGGGCCAAAATGCATGCCGCAATCAGTGGCACGGTTGACTATCGCGAATTGAACGACGAAGCTTGCCTGGCGCGCATCCGCTCTCTCGTCGAAAAAATGGGCTACCGTCGCCAATCGCCCTACGACCGCAAGAAGCCGGAGGCGCCGCGCTTTGCCGCTGAGGAGCTGTACGGCATCTACGAAGCCAATCCGGCTCGCCCTTACGATATGAAAGAAATCATCGCCCGCGTCGTGGATGGCAGCCGCTTTGACGAATACAAAGCTGAGTATGGCCAGACCGTGATCTGCGGCTTCGCCCGCATTGGCGGCTTTGCGGTCGGCATCGTTGCCAATCAGAAAACGCACGTCCAACAGATAGACGAGGCCGGGCACAAGCGCATGGAATTCGGCGGCGTGATTTACACCGAGTCCGCCGAAAAAGCCGCCCGCTTCATCATGGACTGCAATCAGAACCTGGTGCCCCTGATCTTTCTGCACGACGTCAACGGATTCATGGTCGGCCGCGACGCCGAGTGGAGCGGCATCATCAAGGCCGGGGCAAAAATGGTGAATGCGGTCTCAAACTCCGTAGTGCCAAAAATTACCGTGATCATCGGCGGCTCGTTCGGCGCCGGACATTACGCCATGTGCGGTAAGGCATACGATCCGCGATTTGTCTTCGCCTGGCCGACCGCCCGCTACGCTGTGATGAGTGGCGATTCCGCCGCGGGCACGCTGGTTGAGATCAAAATCAAGCAACTCGAGCGTGGCGGCAAAAAACTCAGCGACGAAGAGAAAGGCGAGCTTTACGCCTCCGTAAAACAAACTTACGACGAACAGACTGATCCGCGCTATGGCGCGGCGCGGCTCTGGATCGACAAGATCATTGACCCGCTTGATACGCGTGCGGCGTTGATTGAAGCCCTGGAAGCAGCATCGCTCAATCCCGACGTGCCAGAGTTCAAAGTGGGAGTTTTACAAACATGAGTGTTCGCCAATCTCTTCGTGCCTCCGTGTCTCTGTGGTGAACAGTGGCTGAGTCCGTCAAGATCATCGAGTGCCCGCGCGACGCCTGGCAGGGCCTGAAGAAACAGGTCCCCACCGAGACTAAGGCCGCCTATCTGAACGCGCTTGTGAGCGCCGGATTCAAGCACATTGATGCTGTCTCGTTTGTCTCGCCAAAAGCCGTGCCGCAGATGGCAGATTCGGAAAAAGTGCTCGAGGAGCTCGATCCGCCGGACGACGTTGAAATCATTGCCATCGTAGTCAATGAAAAAGGCGTGGAACGCGCTATCGCGACCAACGCGGTCCGCACTGTCGGCTTCCCCTATTCCGTCTCGCCTACATTCCTGCAGAAGAATCAAAATCAGACTCTGGAAGACGCCATTGACGAGTTAGAGAAGATCGAGAAGAAAGCTGACGAAGCCGGGCTCAACACGGTAGTTTATATTTCCATGGCATTCGGCAATCCCTATGGCGATGACTGGAACATCGGCGAGGTGGTCGAGGCAGTCGCGCTTCTTGAATCCTCCGACATAAAAATGATTTCCCTGGCTGATACCGTGGGCGTGGCGACGCCCGAACAAATCCGCGAGCTGGTCGGGGCGGTGCTGGCGAAATACGATTACCTGGAAGTTGGCGTTCACCTGCACAGCCGGCCCGAGCAGGCGACGGACAAAATTCTGGCCGCGTATGATGCCGGTTGCCGACGCTTCGATTCCGCGCTCGGGGGTCTTGGCGGTTGTCCTTTCGCACAGGACGAGCTGGTGGGAAATATTCCCACCGAGCGCGTGCTCGAAGCATTGAAGCAGCGTAAAGTTCCTCCGCCAATCGTCAGGTCACTGGATCCGCTGCTGAAGATCTCGGCAGAAATCGCGGCCAAGTATTCGTAGTCGGCGAATTCCCAATGTCTTTCCGGAACCTCCAACTCGCGCACGACGGCCCCATCGCCACCGTCACGCTGAACCGTCCCGAGAAGCGGAACGCTCTCAGCTTCGAACTGCTTGATGAATTCATGTCGGCGCTCGACGACGTCGAGCGCTCACCCGCGCAGGTGCTGATGGTCACCGGAGCGGGCAAAGCCTTCTGCGCCGGCCTCGACCTCGAAGAATTAAAGTCGCTGCTGGGCAAGACCCACGATCAGAACGTTCAGGATTCAGCCAAGATGGCGCGCATCTTCCGCCGCATTTACGAATTTCCCAAGTCCACCATCGCCGCGGTGAACGGCGCCGCCATCGCCGGCGGCACGGGCATCGCTACCATGTGCGACTTCACGCTCGCCATCCCGGAAGCCAAGTTCGGCTACACCGAAGTACGCATCGGCTTCGTCCCCGCGATCGTCTCTTCCATTCTGGTCTGGCAGGTCGGACACAAGATCGCGCGCGACCTGCTGATGACCGGGCGCCTCTTCGACGCCGCTGAAGCCCATCGCTACGGACTGGTCAACGAGGTAGTCGAGCCGGAGCGGCTGATGGCCCGCGCTCGCGAACTCGCCGACCAATTGCTCGAGAACAGTCCGTCATCCGTGCGCGCTACCAAGAAGCTGGTGAACAGTTTTATATCTGAATCGCTGGACTCGCAGATCGCGGCCGCGGTGGAAGACAATGCCCGCATTCGGACAACCGCCGACTTCCGCGAGGGCGTCACCGCATTTCTCGAGAAGCGCAAGCCGCGCTGGACCGGCAAATGAGCCATCACTCCGAATCCCGTTTGCGCGTGCGCTACGCCGAGACCGACCAGATGGGCGTGGTCTATCATTCCAATTACTTCATCTGGTTTGAAATTGGCCGGGTTGACCTGTTGCGCTCCATGGGCTTCACTTATCGCGACATGGAAACCGAAGACGGCTGCTTCATCGCCGTGGTAGATGCGCGCTGCCGTTACAAGTCGCCGGCGCGCTACGATGATGAAATCGTTGTGCGCACGCACTTGAAAAACGTCCGCGAGTCGCTGATCCATTTTGGATACGAAGTGCTGCGGCCAAGTGACAACACCATACTGGCGGAAGGTGAAACCACGCACATTGTGACTGACGCGCAAATGAAAAAACGCGAGCTGCCACAAAAGTACACAGATGTATTTCGAGAGGCGATGAAAAAAGCAGTACACGGCTGAGTACTGGGCACTGACCCCTGACAACTGCCCCTTATGAAAGCTCTTCACATCAACGGTAACGACCTCACCCTCGCCGACGTGGACGAAGTCGTCCACGAGCACCGCCCTGTCCTGCTCGCGCCCGACGCCCGCGAAGCCGTGGACCGCGCCCGCGGCGTGGTTGACGCTATCGTTGCCGGCAACCAGGTCGCCTACGCCATCACCACTGGCGTCGGCAAGCTCGCCGACGTGCGCATCCCGCCGGACCAGATCCGCGAAATGCAGGTCAACCTGATTCGCTCGCATTGCGCCGGGGTGGGCGAGCCGCTCTCCGCCCCTGAAGTCCGCGCCATGATGCTGCTGCGCGCCAACTCGCTGGCCAAGGGTTTCTCCGGCGTGCGCGCCGTGCTCATTGATACCTTCTGCGAAATGCTGAACCGCCGCGTCCACCCCGTGGTCCCGGCGCGCGGCAGCGTCGGCGCCAGCGGCGATCTCGCTCCCCTCGCGCATCTTGCCATCGCGCTTATCGGCGAAGGCGAAGTCATGATCGCGGCCGAAGATGGCGGCTACCACGGCGGCCGCATCCCCGCGCGCGACGCACTCAAAGAAGCCGGCATTAAGCCCATTGTGCTCGAAGCCAAAGAGGCCGTCTCGCTCATCAACGGCACCCAGGGCATGCTCTCGGTCGGCGCCCTGGCGCTGCTCGCGGCGGAGACTCTGGTGGATTCCGCCGACGTGATCGGCGCCCTCACCCTCGACGCGCTGCGCGGCACCGACGTCGCCTTCGATGCCCGCATTCATACCGTCCGCCCGCATCCCGGCCAGGTGCGCACCGCGGAGAACCTGCGGCGCATGCTCGAAGGCAGCGGCATTCGCGAGTCGCACCGCGATTGTGCCCGGGTGCAGGACGCCTATTCTCTGCGCTGCATTCCGCAGGTCCACGGCGCGGTGCGCGACTCACTGGCCCATTGCCGTCGCGTGATTGAAACCGAGGTCAACTCCGCGGTGGACAACCCGTTGGTGTTTGTGCGGAAACCGGGGCCTCGAAACGAAGGGCTTCGCCATGAAGATGCAGGCGCCAAATCCGACAGCCACAGCGAAATTCTCTCCGGCGGAAATTTTCACGGCGAACCAGTGGCCTTCGCGCTCGACTTCCTCGGCATAGCGCTGGCCTCGCTGGCGGGAATTTCCGAGCGCCGCCTGGAGCGCATGGTCAATCCCGCGCTCAATGAAGGACTGCCGCCGTTTCTCGCCGCCGGCGCCGGCCTCAACTCCGGCTTCATGATGGCGCAGGTCACGGCCGCGGCGCTGGCCAGCGAGAACAAGGTGCTGGCCCATCCCGCCTCGGTGGATTCCATCACCACCTCCGGCAACAAAGAGGACTACGTCTCCATGGGCATGACCGCCGCCATCAAGCTCAAGCAGATCGTCGCCAACACGCGCCACGTGCTCGCCATCGAGGCCATGGCCGCCGCGCAGGCGCTCGATTTTCTGGCGCCGCTCAAGACCAGCAAGCGCGGACTGGCCGCTCACACCGCCATCCGCTCCGTCTGCCCCAGCGTGGACAAAGACCGCGCGATGTCAGGCGATTTCGAACGTCTCTCCAAGCTGATCGCCAGCGGAAAAGTGGCCGAAGCGTTGCG